>CAMNNY010000175.1 GCA_946546175.1 uncultured Bacteroidales bacterium | reverse complement strand
AGGTCGTACTCGTCGTAAAGTCCGAGGAACTTTTCGCCCTTAACTGTGGGTATCTCTTCGAGGGACGATGCGAAGCCGTAGCCCTTGGCTTTCATCTCCTCCACAAGGTTGCGGCCGTCGGAGCGGGAGGTCCAGAAGTGGAGCCCGCCTCCGCTGATGAAATCGACACCGGAGTCGACGTACTGAGCGGCGATGTCTTCTTCGAGCTTGCGGGAAGGAGAGTGGTTAACAAAATCGGCGGGGGTGGCGTCGTTGATGCGGCAGGTGACCGTTATGCCTGTCTTCTTGCCGGCGCGCTGCGCTTTCTTAAGCGCGGTGTCCATCACGTTGCCGTCGGGGTCGAGCCCGATGTAGCCGTATTTGGTTTTCTGCCCGCTTGCGATGGCGGCGCCGCCTGCGCAGGAATCGGTGATGAGTTTGTCGACCGCATAGGTGCGTGATGCTCCGAGAACGGGCATCTGGTCGATGTTGAGCTTGCCTCCGTTGACTACCCAGCCGCAGCTGATCTGCTCGAAGCCCATGCCGTCACCGATGAGTACGATCACGTTTTTGACCTTCTTGCCCTTGGGCTGAGTCACGCTTACGGGCTCGTAGGTGTCTTCCTTGGAGTAGCTGTCGTCTTTGCTGAAATCATTGACGGCGTAAGCGGAGAGGTTGCGGTCGAGCGAGTCGGGGGCGGCCTGCCTGAGGTCGGCGTTCCAACCGTCGAAGGTGATGGCCGCAGGCCATGAACCCTCGGGGACGGTGCATGTCACCGTACGGCTCTCGCCGGGCACGAGCGAGAAGAAGTTGTCGGACCAGAGGGCGGCGGGGATGAGCTCGCCGGCGGCGTCTTTGGCCTTGAGGATATTCTGGTAGGCGATCACCTTCGAATTATTGGTGAGCGTCACGGTGTATTTGCGCTTGCCGGCTACCGTCTTCATCAGCACCTCTGTGCGCGGGAGCTTGGTAACGAAACTAAGGTCGGCGTACTCGGAGATGGGTGTCTGATACCAGTTGGACTTGGCCCAGTTGAATTTGTTGGGCTGCGCAGCTATGCAGTAGAAGTTGTCGGCCACGCGTTTGCCCTTGGCATTGATGAGTTCGAGTGAGAGGAAGCAGGGGCCGGCGACTTCGCCGAATATCTTTCGGGGCTCACGGGGCCTTATGGTAGTTTTGGTTTCCTGGGTGCAGATGAGCTTGGAGTCAGGGCCGTAGATGCTCATGCGGGCGGTGTATTCCGCTTCGGGTACTGTCTCATTGACTGCCCATACGCAGCGGTCTCCGTAGTTGAAGACGAGCTGGACGGGGGCGTTGGCTTTCTGGGTGCCGTAGTAGCCGGCGGTAGGGACCAGATACCAGTCGTACTGCTGCCAGTAGAGCGACGGCCAGGCGGAGTTGAGCATCCACTGCACGATGCCGGTAGACTTGGGCACGTTGCAGCGGAAAGCTTCGTACATGGCCCTGGTGCCGTCGTAGTCGAGGGCATGGGCCTTGCGGACGAAGTCCTCGAAACCGGTCGGTTCGCCGTACTGCCCGCTCATAGCCTTGCGCTCTTCGCGGGTCGAGCGCATGTCGGTGGTGGAGGAGGTGCAATGCTTGTCCCAGTTGTCGTCGAGAGGCCAGAGGTGGTCTTCACCGACGATTTTCCTGACGTTTTCGGACTGGGGGATGTTCATTCCGATACCGGTCTCGGTGTTGAAGCCGTAGGCTCCGCCCATCTTGGTGTCGAGATACCAATATTCGGGGCCGACATATTCGTAGGGGCCTTCCATCTTCATTCCGGAAGGGCCGCCGTACTTGCTGGACATGCCCTTGGAGGAGACCACATAGGGACGGTACTCCAGCTGGTTGTACCACTTCATATAGCCTTCTTCGAGGCGCTCGTTGGGGATACGGTCGGAGCCTGTGCCCCAGCTGATCAACGAGGGGTGGTTGCGCATCCAGATGAGCTGGTCGTGGAGGTAGCGGACTGCGAGCTCTTCGAATTCGGGAGTGTTGATGCAGCCGTAGCGACCTACTTCGGGCAGACCGCAATAGCCCTTCCATTCCCACTGGCAGCTCCAGCCGACCATGGTCAGCACACCGAGACTGTCGCAGACGTCGTACACGTAGCCGTCTTTACTCCAGATGTTTTCAAAGCGGACGGAGTTGAGGCCCATGTTGCGTACGAGTTCGATCTGTCTCAGCGTACGCTCGCGCGTGTCTTGCATGAAGATGTCGTCGGTCCAGCCGCCGGACTTGATCAGGACGGGCTTGCCGTTGAGCTTGAAAAGGCGGTGGCCGTTGGAATCAATCTCGCCCTTGATGTCGCGAAGGCCGAAGCGGACCTTGCGGCAGTGTGAGATGTTGTCTCCCTTGACAAAGGTGACGTTGAGGTTGTAGAGTTCGGGCTTGCCCATATCGTAGCTCCACCAGATGCGGGGCTTGTCGACGGTCTGGTCTACCTTCACGGTCTTTTTCTGTCCGGCGGCGAGCTCGGTCTTGATCTCGAACTGGCCCGACTCGTAGACTCCGCGGAGCACTCCGCTGACGGGCTTGGCACTGCGGTTGACGAGGGTGATCTCAGCGGTGAAAGAGGCCTTGGAGAGATCGTCAGGGTTGACGTCGGGCTTTACGAAGACGTCTTCAATCTGAACGTCGGGAGTGGTGATGAGTTCCACCTTGCGCCAGATTCCCATGCTCTCATCGAGCGGGCGGGGGTTCCAGTCTACGTAGCCGTTGTTGAGGCTCTGCTCTGGAGCCTTGAAAACCTTAACCGTGAGGGTGTTGCGCTTTTTGACAAGCGGGGTGACGTCGAACTCGCGCACGCAGAACACTCCGACCGTAGTGTCGGCGGAGGCGATAAGTTTGCCGTTGAGGCTGATGTCGGCGCTGTAACTTATGCCTTCGAAACGAAGGATGTGGCTGAGGCCTTTCTGTGCGTCGAAGGTAGTGGTGAATATCCACGGCGAGTCGAACTGCGACTTGTCCGCCTTGAAGTAGCGGTCCTGCTCAAGGATGCCCTCGCCAAGGGCTCCGGCTTCATTGAGGGCTCCGGCGACGGTGCAGGGGACTGTGACATCATAGACGGTCTTGTCTCCTTCGCGCTGCATCTTCCATTTGGTAAGGTCGGTTGCATTTGCGAGGGTGACGGCCAGCAGGGCGGCGAATATGGTGAGTGCTTTTTTCATAAGAGTGAGGCTCCGAGAATGGGAATATCGGCATCGGGCATTGCCGTGATTTGAAGATTGTCGAGAAAACGCGGGTAGAGGCAGGATTCGCGCAGGCTCTTCCAGACCGCTTTTTCAAAGAGGGGGAAGGAGTGGGCGATTCCGCCGCCGAAGACTATGCAGCCGGGGTCGTAGGCGAGAAGAAGCATGCTCAGCAGGTGTCCGAGGTGGGTGCCGAACTCGTCGAATATCTTCAGGGCTTCAGGGTTGCCGGCGAAGGCTTCGTCGCCGATTCCCTTGGGGTTGAGGCCCTTTGCCGTGAAGAATTTCTTTGAGCAGTAGTCTTCGTAGATGCCGTTCAGGTAGGGCATCGAAGCGAGTTCGCCGGCTCCGCAATTGGTTCCGCCGAAGACCTTGCCGTCTATGCATATACCTATGCCTGTTCCGGTTCCGAGAGTGACGCCGACTACCACTGAGGATGGTTTTTCGAGCTTCGCCGCTGCTCCGAGCACGAAGCAGTTGGCGTCGTTGTCCACTGACGTGGTACGGTCGAATTCGTGTTCAAGTCTTTCTTTGAGAGGTACTACCGTCCATGAGGGAATGTTGCTGGCGTCGTACACGATACCCTTTACGGGGTCGACAAGAGTCGGCACTCCGACACCTATCCTGGTGACCTCAGGGGTGATGATCAGTTTAATTTGGTTGCAGAGGTGGATCAGGGTTTCTTCCAGGTCTGCATCAGGTGCAAAAGAAGGGGCGCACAGTTTCTTTACAATCCGGTTATCCTTTGTCAGGCCCAGATTAATAGTAGTTCCCCCGATATCAATTCCGAGTAACATTAGATATAATTATGCAGTTAACTACCTACAAATATATCCAATGCTTTTGGGGAAGAGCGCTAAAAATGCGTATTTTGTTACGCAATTTGCGCAAACCGGGCTAAATATTGCCTCTTCGTTTTCGGAATTCCATTGGAGTACAGCCCTTTACGGCGAGAAAACGACGCGAAATGCTCTTGGTGTCAGGCTCGTCAAGCCTTGCGGCAATCTCGGAAATCGGGTCCTTGGTTTCGATGAGCAGCCGGGCAAATACGTTCATCCTTACCATTGTGATATACTGGTAGATAGTGTTGCCGGTTTCCTTGAAAAAGCGCTGTTCGAGCAGGCGCCGCGAGACATGAACGGCTCCAAGCACATCGTCGACCGAAATCCGATGGTAGGCGTTTTCGCTTATAAACTGCAGGGCGCTGAGCACGGCATTGTCGGTTGTGGCGAAGATGTTGGAGGAAGTTCTTGGGACCACGTTGGTCGGCATCAACACTATGTCGTCGCACATGAAGCGTTTTTCCTTTACCATCTGCGAGGCTATTGCCGCAAGTTCGTATCCGCCTTTCTCGATATCGACATTGATACTGGAGAGCGGCGGGTCAGTCATGCTGCACATGATTTCGTCGTTGTCCACTCCGATTACTGCGACTTCCGAGGGTACGTTGATTCCCGCGGCCTTGCAGATTTCCAGAATGAGGCTGCCCTGGGTGTCGTCGCAGGCCATAATTGCTACTGGTTTGGGCAATCCTTCAAGCCAGTCCCGGATAGCGTCGAAATCTGAATACCATAGCTTGTCTATCTGCTGGGTTTCGTTGATGAAGACCTTGTCGATTCCGCTGGAGGCCAGTTCTTTGACGAAGCCCTTGCAGCGTTCCACCGACCAGCAGGCCTTCTCGTATCCCACGAATGCGAAGTTTTTGAATCCGCGGGTCGAGAAAAATCTGGCCGCCATGGCCCCCGTCATTTCGTAGTCTGCGGTGATGTTGGGGACTGAGTCAAACTTGTAGATATAGTCCTGGGCGAATGTCACTATACCCCGGCTGGTGAATTCAGTCAAATCTTCAGGAGAGTCGAACTGCCCGATTACGATGTCCGCCCGCCATTTCACGGCCCATTCGGCTATCCCCTTGATGCCGATTTCCCGTTTGTGCGAGGGCAACATCTTGAAGCAGATCCACGGTTCGGTCTCTTTCGAATAGTTCAGGATGCCGCGCATGAGCCGGTACGGGAACTGCTCGGTGAAGTCGGTGATAAACAGCAGTCTCATAGTGCGTATTCCTTGCCTGGTGCAGTGACTATTGCCGCCTTGACATCATCCCAACGGTAGTAGGGGCCCCCTTCGAGGGTGATGAGTCTGGCTTCGCGCTCATTGAGCATGAACTTCACCAGCACGTCGTTCTGTTTGTTTTTGTAGAAGATGATCTGCAGGTTGCAGGCGAAGGGCGAATAGAGGAAACCCTGCCAGTCGCGGCTGGTCTCGGCGCTGAGGCGCTCGGCTACTCCGCTTACGCCGAGGCGTGAAGAGATGGCGAGCAGCTGATACTCGTGGCCGAAGCGCAGGTCGGCCGCGACCTCGCCTGTCTGAATGGCTTCGTCGGCTTTGCTGACTATGTCGTCGACGAGTTCCTGTACGGGCTTCATGCGCTCATCGCCCCACTCCACGGAGTTGCACTGCCTGAGGTAGAGCATCATTGCCACATTTTGGGCGTACCAGTAGAGGTCTTCTTCCGAGAATACCCTCATCAGGCGGTCATCCATATAGTATGATCCCGCGATTGAGGCGATGTCGAAGGTGTAGCGCATCAGCTTTATGGGGTCCTCAGTTATGGCCCTGGCCCTGGCGGGGTCAGTGAAGAGTTTGCGGTAGAAACCGGCCGTATCGGGTACATGCTCCGCCGCCTGCTCTTCCAGGACTATGCCGACCGCCTTCTTTATCTCGCGGGTGTCCTCTGTGCTGCAGATGCCTTGGAAGGCTGCGCCGGTGTCCCATGTGATGTCGAGCTTGGGTTCGCGCCTGAGGAGCTCACCGGTGAATGCCGTCATGCTGATTATGCACCTTTGAGCCACGCTCGAGAGTGCGCGGATTTTGTGGCTGCCCTTTTTGAAGACAGCAGGATAGCGTGCGAACATGCGGGCGGCAATCTGCCGGTGTTCGTCCTGCCCCCTTTGTGTGAGACGGCCGTCCATCCCGCCATGCAGGGCAATGATTTCCCTGACGCGCCCGACGGCTGTTTTGCCCTCCTCGGTGAGAAGGCCTTCGTTTTCGAGGGCGTTGTATTTTTCCGTTACCCAAGGGTATTTGCTCCCCGCCCAGTCGCTTCGCGATCCGTGTCTGCCGTAGTGGCTGATATAGAAGGGCTTGTAGCCTTTCGGCGCCTTGGTCTCATAGGCTGCTCCACGTTTTTTTGTCCCGGCTTCTGCGCGTGTCCCGTCAGGCCCCTCCGGCAGAAACTCATAGGGGTTGGTGTTGATGCCGGCCCTTTCGAGATTCTCGTGAATGAGGCGCACCGTCTCAGGGTTCTTGGCGTAGTGGCCAGTTTTTCCCGTTGTGGCTTCGGGGCCCATGCTGAGGGCGGCGGCTTTCGTCGCGGCCTCCGGGCCCATGCTGAGGGCGGCGGCTTTCGTCGCGGTCTCCGGGCCCATGCTGAGGGCGGCGGCTTTCGTTGCGGTCTCCGGGCCCATGCTGAGGGCGGCGGCCGGGGTGATGACGATGAAGGCAAGAATCAGGCTCGTCAGCGCTGTCCTGAGGGGGGTGTTCGGTGTCATAATTCTGCGGATTTTGAGCAATGATAGTAATAATTTGCGAAATCCGCGCACGGCCCCCTCAGATTTTCATGCGCTTGTGCACAAAAATCTGCTTTTTATCGGGCCGGCAGGGCTGGGTATCTGCTTTGACGCAGAATTATGCGTCGGCGAGGACTTTGCCGTCGGAATTTGTATCTTTGCCCCCGCTATGGCAGTTAAGACAATTATTTTCGATTTCGGGGCGGTGCTTGTCGACTGGAATCCTCACCGTCTGCTCGACAAGTATTTCGGCAGCAAAGAAAAGGCTCAGTGGTTTATCGACAACATCTGCACGACAGAGTGGAACTCCCAGATGGACGGAGGCAAGCCCTTCGCTCAGGGAATCGCCGAGCTTTCCGCACGGTACCCCGAATATGCTGCTGATATCCAGGTTTATTTCGATCGCTGGATAGAAATGATGGGGGACGAAATTCCGGGAATGCGCGACCTTGTCCTTGAATTGAAGTCGCGCGGATACCGCCTTCTCGGCCTTACCAACTGGTCTTCGGAGACTTTCTGCCAGGTCCGCCACCGCTATCCCGTATTCGATCTTCTCGACGGGATGCTCGTCTCCGGTGAGGAGCATCTTCTAAAACCCTCCGCGGCAATCTTCCAGAGGCTTACCGAGCGCTTCGGCCTCACGCCCTCCGAGTGCATCTTCATTGACGACAATGCTGCGAACGTTGAGGGTTCGATCGCCTTCGGCATCCCCGCCATCCGCTTCGAATCAGCCGAATCCCTCCGCGCCGAACTCCGTTCCCGCGGGGTGCTTCCATTATAGGAAATTTCATATATTTACATCGCTATCACCAAATAAGTCAGCGATATGAGATTCAACAACGGCGATGTCTACACCGGCGAGGTGGACGAGAAAGGCCTCCCGCACGGCAGGGGCCAGATGGACTACAAGTTCAACGGATACTATGCCACATACGAGGGTGAGTGGGAACACGGCGAGCGAAGCGGCCGTGGGCATTACCACAAGTTTTCTTCGGGCGGAGGCGCGCGCCATAGTTATGAATATGAAGGTGAGTGGCTCCACGACATGGAAAACGGAGAAGGCGTATCCACCAAGAGCGACGAAGTCGGCATCCACCTGAGCACCGTATCCGAAGTCTATACCGGCACTTTTAAGGACGGAAAACGCCACGGCCACGGCATTGTGGAAAGGGACAGTTTCGACGGCCGCTTCGCGTCAGGCAAAGACCGCTTCGAGGGTGAATTCGAAGAAGGGAGGACCGTCGGTCACGGAGTGTGGGTGTATGCCAACGGAGACCGCTTCGAGGGTGAGTTCGATGCCTACTTTATGAAGCAGGGCCACGGCGTGTACACATTTGCCGACGGGTTGAGTTTCGAGGGTGAGTGGAAGAACGGAGACTTTGTCTTCGATAGTTTCCAGGCTTCGGCCCAAGTCCCCGTCCTACTCGTAAGAGAGCACCACGAGGGCTTCGACTACAACAAATCGGCGTGCTTCCTGATTCCGGTACGCAAGGAAGGTCTCGCGCTCTACTCCGAGGCGGCGGTTATCTACAAAGATACGATTTTCGACATCAAAGGTAAGGGTATCAACATCCTCGCTGTTTCCACTGACTCTGTCACGGTGGAGATTGCTGCTGCATTTATGAGCGACGGCAAGCCTGTCCAGACCACAATTCGCCGCGGAGAAACGGTTCGCTATGAGGACGGGCATTCCGCCACGGCTACCATCTACGGTGACGATTACGACTATACCGTTGCCGACAGCATCGAGATAACTATTCGTTGACCAGCACTTCGCCAGTTGAGTAGTTGTAGGTGAAGAGCGATTTGCTGCGTCCGTACTGATCGCGGGTGCAGCCGATGCGCTTGACGTAAAGGGTGCTGCGGCTGGTGTTGACTGTTACCAGATTGAACGAATCCTGCAGTACGGTGCCTCGTGTGCGGGCTTCCTGCATGTAGGAGTCTTTCTCTCCTGACTTGTCTGCTATGATCATCAGCTGGCGGCGATGTCCGCGGATGTGCCCGACGAAGTCGAGGTGGGTGTGGCCGCTGAGCCAGCAGGCGAAGCTGCCGCCCTTCCCAATGAAGCGGTCAAGGTCCCCCACCTTCGATTCCACCTTGTGCACTACCGGGAGGACTTATTCACTAAAACCACCGCAGAAGGCCGATTATCTGGATAAGTCCGGCGGATGGTTAGTAAAACGGCCGTTTTGCTGACGGAATGAGTCTTCGAAAGTGATTTGGTAAGTAAAACGCACGATTTACTGACGGAAAAGGGCGTCAGGCGTGCAAGGTGTGCTTTTATGCCGCACACCTTGAACGCCCGGAATGGGCCAGAGGGCATTGAGAGGCAGATTGGCTGTGCAAGGTGGTAAACACGAAAGCACACCTTGCACAAATAGGGTGACCACCTTGCACATAAGTGGTGGATTAGGGCGTTACCATGACTCGTGCGCCACCAGATTCCGTGTTCGGAGGAGCTACCATCACTCCTACGCGATTAGCAAGTCGCGGGCGGGAGTGTCCGCGGGGCTCGGTGGTTTCGTCGGTTTTCGGCAGTTACCGGGACGGATCGGCGAGGTTGGTAGGTTCTGCGAGTGCGAGCGGCCTGACTTGAGTGATCGGCCTACCAGGGTAACTGCCGAAAACCTCCGCTCCCGCCGACCGGAATTCTTTGCCCGGGCGCAAGGCCATCGCGCCACTCGCGCGGCACCGGTATATCAGAACGGAGGGCGTGCCACACGCGAGGGCTTCGCAGGCGAAGCGGTGAGGGGGCAGAGTAGTACAAATATTTATCAGAAGATCGCCGGGCGGGGCCGGCGATGGTGGGGAGGGATTATTCGCTGACGATGACGGAGCCGGTGGAGTAGTTGTATGTGAAGAGGGATTTGCTGCGGGCGTACTGGTCGAGGGTGCAGCCTATGCGCTTGAGGTACAGGGTGCTGCGGCTGGTGTTGATGGTGATTAGGTTGAAGGCGTCCTGGAAAGCGGTGCCGCGGGGACGGGCTTCCTGCATGTAGGAGTCTTTCCATCCGGCCTTGTCGGCGATGACCATGAGCTGGCGGCGGTGTCCGCGGATGTGGCCGATGAAATCGAGGTGGGTGTGGCCGCTGAGCCAGCAGGCGAAGCTGCCTCC
This sequence comes from uncultured Bacteroidales bacterium, assembly GCA_946546175.1. GTDB lineage: Bacteria > Bacteroidota > Bacteroidia > Bacteroidales > UBA932 > Cryptobacteroides. The sequence continues at coordinate 8,815 of CAMNNY010000175.1, read as the reverse complement.
CTTCCCGATGAAGCGGTCAACCGCGCCAAACGCCGCATCGTACATACACTCCATCTGAGGTGCGCCGGGGTAGTCGTAGCTAAGAACCGTCCCTGCGGCGGGAGCGCCAGGGATCTGGCTTTCTTCTGCGCTGACTACCGGCGAGGAAATCACGGGGATGTCTTCGTCAAGGTCGCTGAAGCCGCAGTTGATTTCGTCCAGACCGTACTGCGGGGGATAGTGCTGAGCCGCGACTATGGTGAGTCCTGCCTTGAGGGCATCATCGAGCACTCCCGCGAACCATTCGTCCTGGGCCGTGTCGTAGTGCATGCAGTCGAGCACTACCAGTCTCACACGCTCTGCGGGATAGTCTTTGTAGTAGTAGCACAAGGCCCCCTGGGGCTTCTGCACGTTCCACTCATTGATAAATGGATTGAGAGTGTCCTTTCCGACGAAGAGCATCTCGTAGGCCTCCCTTGCGGTTGCATCGTAAGGCCGGCGGGTCTGGGCCCAGACGAGGTGGCCCTTCCAGCAGTCGTGGTTGCCGACCGTGTTCAGCACTCCCGATGCTCCTTCTACCAGGTTCCAGGGATAGGGGTCGTCCCAGTAGCAGTCGACTGCATCGCCTACGTGGATGGCGTCGGCGATCCAGTCGGAGTATTCGTTTTTGAACTCCACGATGCGTGCGAGGTTCTCGGTATCTCCGTGTAAGTCGCTGAACTGCAGGATGGTGAGAGATGGTGCCGATTCCGGCTGGCCCCAGCGTGAAAAGCGGCTGCGGGAGGTTTCCAGCCAGGCGACAATTTCGCTGCGCGAATTAACTTCGAGAATGCCGCTTGTCTTTTTGGCGGAAGGCTGGCCGCAGGAGCAGACAGCAAGACCAAGGACAAGGAGAGTCGAAAGGCGTGAAATGCGGGAACGGATCATGGAGAAAGATTATTTTAGTTTTCGGGCGAGTTTGACAAGGCTGCGGGATGCCATTTTGCGCATGAGGGCATCCCACCAGCGGGCGGGAAGAACGGTGTGCCAGAACACAATGGAGCGGGCGCCGCTGCCTGCGAGGTAACGCGCGCGGGGCCTGCGTGCCCTGACGGCACGCATGATGGCGCGCGTCACCGCCGAAGGCGGCGCCAGCAAATGTGACGAATACCCGTTGTGCATCACGACGGCCTCTCTCTGGGCATCTTCCTCGTAGGCGGTGCCCTTCGACGATTCGGCGAGATGTTTGGCGGCGATGATCCCCCAGTCGGTGCGGATTCCGCCCGGTTCGATCAGGACCACGTCGACGCCGAACCCCGCCGTCTCCATGCGGAGCGAGTCGGAAAGAGCCTCTACGGCATATTTCGACACATGATACCATCCTCCGAAGTACATGCACATACGGCCGGCGACCGAACTGACGTTGATGATGCGTCCGAAGCCGCGCTCGCGCATGGAGGGCAGGACCTTGCGGCAGAGAGTCGCCAGGCCGAACACATTGACTTCCAGCTGCCTGCGGGCTTCTTCGAGGGGAACTGTCTCGATTGCGCCGAAATATCCGAAGCCGGCATTGTTTATCAGTATGTCCACGGGACCTGTCTCGAGAAGGCAGGCGTCGATTGACTTTTCGTCGCAGACATCCAGAAACACGGGGATCACGCCGTCGGAGCGGAGCGGCTCCATCATCTCCACGCGGCGGGCGGCCGCAAAGACCTTGTGCCCTTTGCGGGCAAGCTGCCGGGCGGTCTCGAAGCCGATACCGCTGGAGCCACCCGTCACGAGAATGGTATAGGTTTTATTCATTGTGCTAAGTTACGAAATGCTGGCGGAATTTCCAGTATTACTGAAAAAATCCGTCCCGGACCGTGCAATCCCATGTCCATTGACGGGAGCCAGTTGCCTCTTCTGTGTGTATTTCGCAACTCCTTGATTTATAGTTAATAACAGATATGATCTGCTGAATATGGAGTGATCATATCAGCATTTCCTTGATTTTCGGGCATTTATAAATTACGCCTTTTGTGTCGAGTAATGTGTTAAATAGCCGAATCGGGCGGGGTGGTGGTTTTTTTCAAACAAAAAAGTATATTTGTAGGTCATGGACCTCCACTCACAAAACATTCTGGACCAGTACAACGCCTTGATGCCTCTCTTTAAGGAGATCGAGAGCGTCGTGCCGTCCAAACTCAAGGCCGCCTTCGACGAAGCCGGTATCATCGTCGCGGCAGTCGAGTCCCGCGTCAAGACCCAAGGTTCCCTGGAAGGGAAACTCGAACTCAAAGGCTCGAAGTACAAAGACATTTTCGATATCACGGACATCGTCGGCATCAGGGTCATAACCTTCTATATCGACGATGTCGACAAAGTGGCATCCATCCTCGAGCGCCATTTCGATATCGACTGGGAGAACTCAGTAGACAAACGCAAGGCCCACGAAATCGACAGTTTCGGCTACCTTTCGCTCCACTACATCTGCCGCATTCCCGAGCAGGCGTACAGCGACCCGGAGCACCCCGAAGTCAACAGGATCCGTTTCGAAGTGCAGATGCGTACAGTCCTCCAGCACGCCTGGGCCAACATGAACCACGACACAGGCTACAAGAGCGGGGTGGAGGTGCCCAGGGAGTACCTCCGCAACCTCAACCGTCTCGCGGGCATGCTCGAGCTTGCCGACGAGCAGTTCAGCCGCATCCGCACCGAACTCACGGAGTACCGCCGCCGCGTCCAGAACCTCGTCGCCTCGGGCAACCTCTCGGAAGTCCCGCTCGATGGCGACTCCTTCAGGAGCTACCTCAAACTCGACCCCTTCGGTCCGCTGACCCGCAAGATAGCCGCCGTCAACCAGGCTGAAATCCAGGAAGTCTCCCTGATGAACTGGCTCCCTGTCTTCAAGGGCATGGGATTCACCACCCTCGGCGACATTGCCGCCCTCATCAAACAGTACGGCGAAGCCGCCTACCAGATAGCCTGCTACCAGATCGGTATCACCGACCTCGACATAGTCTCCGCAGCCGTCACCCCTCAGGACCTCTGTATCGCCTATGCGCTCAAGAACGGAGGAGGCAAGGCCGGCATCCGCCACATCTTCGACCTTCTCAACGGTCCGTCCGAGGGCCACGACATGCTCGCCGAGATGCTCCTCGAGCAGTCGCAGGACCTTCCTTTCATGAATCAGTAACAAGCACCATGGCCAATAAACCCCTCGACACAGAGCTTCTCGACCGCGCCATCATCTTCGCGGTCAGGGCCCACGCCGGCACGGAGCGCCGCGGCAAGGGCTTCCCCTACATAGTCCACCCGATGGAAGCGGTGGAGATAGTCGCAACCATCACCCCCGACCAGGAGCTGCTCGCCGCAGCCGCTCTCCACGACACCATCGAGGACACCGATGTCACGGAAGAGCAGATCCGCGCCGAATTCGGCGAACGCATAGCCGAGCTGGTCGCCAGCGAAAGCGACGTGTTCCCCGAGGGTATGAGCGAGTCCGAGAGCTGGCAGCTGCGCAAGCAGGCCGCCATAGACCGTCTCGCCGCCGCCTCCCACGACGCCAAGATCGTCGCCATGGGCGACAAACTCTCCAACATGCGCGCAATCGCCCGCGACTATGCCACCAAGGGCGACGCTCTCTGGAAAATCTTCCATGTGAGCGACAAAGCCCTCCACGAATGGCACTACCGCGGCCTTCTGGAGGCGCTGCGCGAACTCGAAGACACTTTTGCATTCCGCGAATTCGAACAACTAGTAAACCAGGTATTCAATGGAACCGCTAAAAATAACGCTTAACGACTACGTACTTTCCGGCGGCGGAGCCAACGGAGAGAGCTACGACCACAAGACGGACCCTTCCGTCATGCTCAAGCTGTACTTCCCCGGGAAGATCCAGCAGCCCCTCGACGAGATGAACCTCGCCCTCAAAGTCTACGCCCTCGGCATCCCGACCCCCGAACCCGGCGAGTATGTCGTCACGGAAGACGGCCGCTACGGCATCAGGTTCCACCGCATCGTAGGCAAGAAGTCCTACTCCCGCGCAACAGCCGACGAGCCGGAGAAGGTAGCGCAGTTCGCTTCCGAATTTGCGCAGATGTGCCTCCAGCTCCACTCCACCAAGGTCGACCCCGCGCAGTTCGAGGATGTCAAGGACCGCTACTACCGCCTTCTGGCCGAGAATCCTTTTTTCACCAAGGCCGAAAAAGACAAGATTGCCAGGTACATAGCCGACGTGCCGGAGGAGATGACCGCCATCCACGGCGACCTCCAGTACAGCAACGCCATCTTCGTGGGCGACAAGCGCTACTTCATCGACCTGGGCGACTTCTGTCGGGGAAACCACCTCTTCGACGTGGCCATGGTCTACCTCTGCTGCGTACTCAACGGCGAAGACTTCATACGTGAGACCTTCCACATGGACAAGCCGCTGGCTCTCCGCTTCTGGGAAGAGTTCGCCCCCGTCTACTTCGGCTCAGACAGACCTCTGAGCTCGATCGAAGAAGAGATACGCCCCTTCGCCGGCCTCAAGACCCTTATCATTGAGCGCGATACCCGCTGCCCCATGCCCGAGTTCCGCGCCGCCCTAACATCTATCTTATGAAAGCCCGTGAAGCACTGAGCAAGGTCTTCGTCCAGAAGTCTGCAAGGGCCGGCCTGATGCTGGTTCTCGTTGCGGCCTTCACCCTCGAAGCCACCTCGATCGTCCAGTTCGTCTTCTCCCAGAGAACCATCAAGGAGGAGGCGACAACCAAGGCTGAGAGCCAGCTCGACGCCACCAAACTCAAGATCCTCGACATCGTCGACCAGGCAGAGACGGCAGTGCGCAACAGCGCATGGCTCGCCCAGTGGGCTCTCGAAGTTCCCGACAGCCTCTATGCAGTCTCGCGCCGTATCCTCGAGACTAACCCCATTATCGTGGGCTCCACAGTTGCCCTCGTGCCGGGTTACGACAGCAAGCGCCCGCTCTATTCTCCGTATTGTTTCCGCGCCCATGGCTCAGACAAGATCGACGTGTCCAGCCTGGCGACAGAAGAGTACGACTACCCTTCGCAGGAGTGGTTCACAAAGCCGCTCGAGCTCGGAGTCGGCTATTGGTCCGAGCCTTATGTCGATGTGGGCGGAGGCAATATCCTCATGACCACCTACTCGCTGCCCATCCTCGACCGTAACGGCCGTAAGGCGGCGGTGCTCACGGCCGACATCTCCCTCGACTGGCTGACCGATATGGTAGGCGGCATAAAGGTCTACCCTCAGGCCTTCAGCATGATGATAAGCCGCGAAGGCCGCATCATGGTCTGCCCCACCGAATCGCTCGTGATGAAGTACACGGTCAATGAAGCTGCATCCAGCCTTGGCGATTCCGCCCTTTTCTCCGACCTGAACCGCTCCATGCTCTCAGGCGAGCGCGGCAATCAGACCTTCAAGTACAAGAAGACCAAGATGCATGTCTTCTTCGCTCCCGTCGAGAAGACCGGCTGGTCCATGTCCATCATGATTCCCGACAGCGAAATCTTCGGCAATGTCCGCAAGATGGGCCTGATCGTAAAGATCCTTCAACTGCTCGGTATCCTGATGCTCATCATCATCCTTCGGGCGGTGATCATGAACCAGATCAAGTACAACGAACTTAACGACCGCAAGAAGGTGATGGAGAACGAGCTTCAGATAGCCCGCAGTATCCAGATGGCGATGATCCCCAAGATCTTCCCGCCGTTCCCCGACCGTAAGGACCTTGACATGACTGCGACCATCGTCCCCGCCAAGGAAGTCGGTGGCGACCTCTACGACTTCTATATTCGCGACGAGAAACTCTTCTTCTGCATAGGCGATGTAAGTGGCAAGGGCATACCCGCTTCGCTAGTGATGGCGGTGACCCGCAGCATGTTCCGCACTCTTTCGACCCACGAAGACGATCCGGCCCGCATCGTTTCCCTGATGAACGACTCCATGGCCGACGTCAACGAGAACAACATGTTCGTGACCTTCTTCCTCGGAGTGCTTGACCTTACGACCGGCCAGATGCGCTATTGCAATGCCGGCCACAACGCCCCCGTGATGCTCACCGACACCAAATGGCTGCTGCCCGTGGTCTCCAACCTGCCCATCGGCGTGCTGAAAGGCTTCGAGTTTGAGGGTCAGGAGACCGTAATGAACGACGACGATGCAATTTTCCTCTACACGGACGGACTGTCGGAAGCGGAGAACAGCCAGCACGAACTCTTCGGCGAGAAGCGCATCTACGACGTGCTCGGCACCCGTCGCAGTTCAGCCGACCACATGGAAGCCATCAAGGAAGCAGTATCCGAGTTCGTGGGCGACGCTCCCCAGAGCGACGACCTCACGATGCTCTTCATCCACTATTTCCGCCGCAGGCATCTTACTCTCGAAAACGACATCAAAGAAATCGCCCGGCTCGCCGAGTTCCTCGACCAGATCGGCAACGACCGCAGCCTGGACCAGGGCCTTGTCTCAAGCCTCAATCTGGCGCTTGAAGAGGCCGCGACCAATGTAATCATGTACGCATATCCCAAGGAGACCGCAGGCGCGCTCGACATCGACGCCGTCCTTGGCAAAGATTTCCTTGAGTTTACGCTCACCGACGGAGGCGTACCCTTCGATCCGACTGCCGCTCCCGAGGCCGACATCACGCTCGGCGTCGAGGAAAGAGGCATAGGCGGACTCGGCATTTTCCTGGTCAGGAATATAATGGACAGTGTCGTCTACACTCGAAAAGACGGAAAGAATATTCTGAAAATGACAAAAAAGATATAGTACTATGGAAGTAACCGTAACAAAATCAGAAGGAATCACCACGGTCGTGCTGGAGGGCCGCCTCGACACTCCGGCTTCGCCCGAAGTCAGCGCGAAACTCGAACCTGTCGTACAGGATGCTTCCGGTACGATCATCCTCGACTGCGGCAAGCTCACCTACATCTCGAGCTCGGGTCTGCGCATCTTCCTGTCAGTGCGCAAGGCGGCAGCAGCCGCAGGCGGCAACGTGATAGTTAAGAGCATCTGCCCGGACATCCGCAACGTGTTCATGATGACCGGGTTCCTGAATCTGTTCCAGATTGAGGACTAAAGCTTCGAGAAGTTGAGCCCCAGCCCGCCGTAGATGGCATTGCGCGAACCTACGGCATAGATGGTAAGCCATGGGGCTACCGTTACAGCAATGCCACACCCGTAATTGAACCGATGCTCGGTCCAGTCGCGGGTGTATTTGTTGATCCTGGTGACACTGTAGTCTTCGTCGTCGACGCTGTAGCGGTGATTTGCTCCGTCGGTGACTCCGTCGCTGCGGTTGCTGTAGCCTACGACAGGGTAGACGCTCAAGAAACTGAATAGCGGGATATGATAGCCGAGGTTCACGGAGAACGCCTCAGAGTCTTTCCATCTGTCGTTTCGTGGGGTGTGGATATGCTCGGGGCCGTAACCAACGTAATCCACACTTACTCCGAATGCCGTGACATTGAAGCCGATTCCGGCGCTCTGGTGATTCGTGCCCAGGGCGACGACGCCTCCGTGTAAACCCACGGAAAAGCGGTTGTTGTTGAGGGAAAAGTCCGGTGTCCAGGCCATGGCCGCCATGGAAATCAGCGCAAGCGCAACCGAAAGAAATATCTTCTTCATAACTCCGCAAAGATAGCAAAAAATGCGCACACCTGACATCTCCCGACGCCGGGTGTGCACGCTGCAAACACCGGAAGCTCTTAGATGCGAGGCTTCTGGATAACCCTTATTACAAGGGAGATGAAGTAGACGATCAGTCCGTAAAGCAAACTTATCATCGCTGCGCGAAGACCTCCGCAAATAACTCCGGAGGCCACGTCGCCTGCCATCTGGATGGCCCCGCAGGCCTGATAAATTCCTCTCAAGTTCCAAAAGATGGCGAATACCAAAGCGCCAATGCCGATTTCCTTCACCCAGCGGGGTGCTTTCCACGCTGCGATGAGCAGTGCAATCAGGAAAAGTGTGATGATAATCATCCCGCCGGCGCCACCCTCTACGAAGAACGAAGAAATGGACCAGTCGGCTCCGGTGACAGTCTCAGGATGTGCTACACCCAGAGAGTCCAATACATACATTGTGGTTTCTTTTTTCATAACACCGCAAATCTATTATCCTTCGCTCAAAAACGCAAAGTAGAATCCTCCTCTCCGCAGGTCAAATCCCACCTTGATTGCCCGAAGATATTGCGAAGCACCGCGCGATTGTATATTTTTGTCTTGAGATGAGAACTATAGGACGGATAGCATACTGGATTGCTGCGATTTCACTTCTCGCCGTCATCCTCGTAAGTCTGGATTATACGCTGGTCCAGTCCATCCTCATCAGCCTCATCTTCTGCCCTTGTGCTCTGCTGCTGGAGGTGTTGATGCCTCACGCCAGCAAACCATCGGACAAAGTATACCTTTCGCTGGCGGTGCTTGTCGCAGTAGTGCTGCTGATCCTGGTGTTGCATAACTTCATGTGGTCGAGTCTTACTTGGGACGGATATTTCGGCGTGCCGGTTGCTCCTATGCTGGTAAACCCCGTTTTCCTCGCCCTCGTGCTTACAGCCCTTTCCATCGGCGATTTCTTCTGGGCCCGCTTCCTGGCAGCCCGCTACCGCCCCAAGGCGCGCAGCATAACTTTCTTCTCCGACCGCCGTAGCGTAACGCTTCTTTTGAGCGATATCGCCTATATCGAGTCCAACGACATCGAGGTGCGGATCGTCACCGCTTCGGGGCCGTCCTACCGCAACAAGACCGGTATCAGTCAGTGGGAAAACCTTCTCGGCGACGGCTTCCTCCGCATCCATCGCTCGTATTTGGTCAACATCGGCCGCGCCATCCCTTCCGCCCACGACCAGATATCCGTTTGCGGCCGC
>CAMNNY010000174.1 GCA_946546175.1 uncultured Bacteroidales bacterium | reverse complement strand
CGACAAAACGGGCCGGCTCGAGTGCATCTTCACCATCTCCGAAGAGACCGGGATGGACGGAGCGGAAGCGATGCAGCCCGGGTTCTTCACCGGTAAGACCCTTATCAACCTCGATTCCGAAGACGAAGGTCAGATGTTCATCGGTTGTGCCGGAGGAGTCACTACCGAAGCGTCCTACAGTTTCAAGAGCACTTCCGCAGGCAGCGATACTGCGCTCCGCCTCAGCATCGGCGGAGGTATCGGCGGCCACAGCGGCGACGATATCAACAAGGGCAGAGCCAACACAGTCCAGCTTCTTCTCCGCTTCCTCTACATGAATCTCGGCAGCCTCCGCCTTGTAAGCATCGACGGAGGAGGGAAGCACAACGCCATAGCGCGCGAGTGCGAAGCCGTTGTGATCACCCCCGATCCGGCCGGCCTCAAAGCAGCCTTCGAAGAATTCGGAGAAGTAATCCGCGAAGAATTCCATACCACCGATCCCGGCCTCTGCTTCACTTGCAGCGCCGCATCAGCAAGCGAAGCGATGACGGAAGCCGATTCACGAAGAATCATCGCCTCGCTCTACGCATGCCCCCACGGCGTGCTCGCCATGAGTCAAGACATAAAGGATTTCGTCGAGACATCCACCAACCTCGCATCAGTCAGGACAAACCTCTCTGCAGGCAGCATTTCCGTATGCACCAGCCAGCGAAGCAGTTCCAGGCCTGCCTGCCGCGCAGCTGCCGCCAAAGTCCGCGCCGCCCTCGAGCTCGGAGGCGCCAAGGTCGAGCATCTAAGCGAGTATCCCGGATGGAATCCTAACGTGAACTCCCACATCCTCAAGGTCTGCGTCGATTCTTACGAGAAATGCTTCGGGACCAAGCCGCTGGTACTCGCAATCCATGCCGGGCTTGAGTGCGGGCTTTTCCTCGAGAAATTCCCGGATCTCGACATGATCTCGTTCGGCCCGACCCTCAGGGGAGTGCATGCCCCCGGAGAAAAGCTCGAACTTGCAAGCCTCGATAAATTTGTACGCCACCTGGAAGACGTCGTCATAAACTTCGCTTGATATATGAAAGTAGCTCCGTCTTTGCTTACTGCGGATTTCCTCCACCTCGAAAAAGATGTGAGGATAGTGGATGAGCACGCCGATCTTATTCATCTGGACATTATGGACGGCACTCTCGTGCCCAACATCTCTTTTGGCTTTCCGGTAGTAAAGAGCATCGCGTCCATCGCCACCAAACCCCTCGACGCCCACCTTATGGTAGTGAATCCCGACAAATGGTTCGAAAGGCTCAGGGAGCTTGGCGTGAGCTGGGTAAGTTTCCACTACGAAGCCGCCGGGCTCAAAACCGCGCGTTTTCTCCGCCAGGCCCGAAATATGGGATTCAAGGCGGGCGTAGCGATCAATCCCGACATTCCGGTAGAGAAACTCTTCAAATATATCGGCAAGGCCGATTTCATCCTTGTGATGTCGGTCTTCGCCGGATTCGGGGGTCAGAAATTCATCTACGAGACTATCGACAGGGTAGCCAAACTCAAAGCCGAGATAAGCCGCAGGGGAGCGGACACCCTTATCGAAGTCGACGGAGGTATCGGGCCGGGCAATGTGGCGGCTCTCGCCGAGGCAGGTGCCGACATAGTGGTTAGCGGGAGTTCCGTGCTCGGATCCGAAGACCCTGCTGCCGTGATCAGGGCTCTTCAGGAAGCCTGAAAACCCTCTTTCCAAATTCTTCTTGCAACAGCTTTCTGCCGTCTTCGCCGTAGATCATCTCGGCATGGCGGCAGAATATTTTGTAGAACGCTTCCAGTTCTTCGTGGATATCGTATTTGCGTCCGGTAAGTTCCGAGAGAGATACCGGATTGGGAAGGTAATCCGGCCATCCTTCTTCGTTTATATTGAGCCCGACACCTATGATGCTCGCCCCGACGTATGGGCCGTCAAGCACATTTTCAATCAGGATTCCGCATATCTTGCGCCCGCCCACCCAGATGTCGTTGGGCCACTTGATACGCGCTTCCACGCCGTGAGCGGCAAGATAACTCACTAGCGAAACGGTGGTGATATGGGTAATGAGGATGGCATCACGCGCATGGAGTTTCACGGGTCTGAAAACTACGGTGAAGGTAAGATTCCGCCCGGGAGTGGCGTACCAGGTGTGAAGTCCCTGTCCACGGCCCGCAGTCTGACTTTCTGTCGCTATCACTGAAAAATTGTCAAGCCCGTCCAGGGTCCTTCTGGCCTCATTGTTAGTCGAATCGAGCTCCTCAAACCACTTAATTCCTGACATCGTCGGTTAGGTCTTATTTTTGTTTATATTTGTAGTACAAAAATACATATAATTTTCAGCTTATGATTACACACGACCTGCGCGTCATTGCAGATGCCATCCTCGACAAGAAAGGCGAGAACGTTGTTTCAGTCGATCTCAGGCCCATCGGTACGGCCATAACCGACTATTTCGTCATCTGCGACGGCAGCTCCACAACAAACGTAGCCGCAATTGCGGACAATATCCTCAAGGAAACCCGCGAAAAGCTGGGCCTCAAGCCTACCAGGGTCCAGGGTCTCGAAAACAACTTCTGGGTCATCCTGGACTTCGGCAACATCGTCGTCCATGTGTTCCAGAAAGAATACCGTGACTTCTACCGCCTGGAAGACCTTTGGGCTGACGCCCCCCACAAGACATACAAAGCAAGATAATGAGCAGCAAGAACAACAATAAAAAGGGCCCGAAAGTAGTACGGCTCAACCTTTCGTGGCTCTACATCCTTCTGGTCGGAGGCATTTTCTTCCTCCTCTTCTCCGACAGGGGCAAGGCCAATCCCCAGAAAATCGAGTGGGCCGATGTCAAAGAAATGGTCCTCAGCGGAGACGTGAAGGAAATCCACTTCATCCGCAACGACTATAAGGGAACGGTAACGATACGTCCCGAATGCCTGGAGAAGTACAAATCCAGATTCGGAGGCGTAGTTCCGCCTAAATCACCGCACTTCAATTTCCTCGTTTCGGCTTCGTTCGATGCCGAAAATGAATTCGAAGCCCTCAATGCGCAGCTTGACGACACCCTGAAGGTACCCGTGATCATGGAGCACGACGCCAAGGTATGGGACGGTATCCTCGAATGGACCCTCCCGATCCTCCTGCTGGTAGTGTTCTGGATCTGGATGTTCCGCGGAATGAACCGCGGGATGGGAGGTCCCGGCGGCCAGGGCGGCGGCATGAACCCTTTCAACGTGGGTAAGGCCCAGGGCAAACTTACGGACAAGACCAAAGTCAACGTAACCTTCAAGGACGTAGCCGGTCTATACGGAGCCAAGGAGGAAGTGGTCGAGATAGTAGATTTCCTCAAGAACCCCCAGAAGTACACTTCGCTTGGAGCCAAAATCCCCAAGGGAGCACTTCTTGTAGGCCCTCCCGGAACCGGTAAAACCCTCCTTGCCAAGGCGGTTGCCGGAGAAGCCAACGTGCCTTTCTTCTCGATGAGCGGGTCCGATTTCGTGGAGATGTTCGTCGGAGTGGGTGCGAGCCGCGTACGCGACCTCTTCCAGCAGGCCAAGGAAAAGGCTCCCTGCATCGTCTTTATCGACGAGATTGACGCCGTGGGCCGCGCCCGCGGAAAGAACGCAGGTTTTTCGGGCAATGACGAGCGTGAAAACACACTCAACCAGCTCCTCACCGAGATGGACGGTTTCGGTACCAACAGCGGAGTCATCGTGCTCGCTGCAACCAACCGTGCCGACATCCTCGACAAAGCCCTTATGAGGGCAGGACGTTTCGACCGTCAGATTCACGTAGATCTTCCCGAGCTGAAGGAGCGCGAAGAGATCTTCAAGGTCCACCTGAAGGGCCTCAAGCTCGACCCTGACTTCGATGTCTCTTTCATGGCAAAGCATACCCCAGGCTTCAGCGGAGCCGATATCGCCAACGTTTGCAACGAAGCAGCCCTCACGGCCGCACGCCGCGGCAAGAAGAAGATCGACCAGCAGGACTTCCTCGACGCAGTTGACCGCATCATCGGAGGCATCGAGAAGAAGAGTTCTATCATCACTCCCTTCGAAAAGAAGAGTATCGCTCACCACGAAGCCGGCCATGCAGTAGTTAGCTGGCTTCTCCCACACGCCAATCCTCTCTTCAAGGTGACCCTTATCCCCAGAGGAAATGCCCTCGGCGCAGCGTGGTATCTTCCCGAAGAGCACAAACTCTACACTAAGAGTCAGATGGTAGACGAGATGTGTTCTCTGATCGGCGGCCGCGTAGCAGAGGAGATACTCAACGGCGAGCCTTCGACAGGTGCCCAGAACGACCTCGAACGTCTTACCCAGATGGCCTACGGCATGATCCAGTACTACGGCATGTCAGACAAAGTCGGTCAGCTGAGTTTCTACGACAGCACTGGCGCTCGCGGCTACGAGTTCACCAAACCATATTCGGAGAAGACTGCCGAAATGATGGACGAAGAAGTCAAGCGCCTGGTGGACGAGATCCACGACAAGACCTACAAACTCCTCATGGACCACAAAGAAGGCTGGGAGGCTGTGGCAAACCTGCTTCTCGAAAAGGAAGTGATCTTTGCCGATGATGTCGAAAAGATCCTCGGTCCCAAGGTAAAGCCCGAGTCTCCATCTGAGCCCGAAACCGCACAGGGAGAGCCCGCTTCCGAAGCCGACAAGCCGGCAGAAAGCAGCAGCGATGAAGGAATTGCCTAAAAGAATAATCTGGGGAGTAATCCTCGCAGTGATAGTTGTGGCTGGAACAGTTGTTCGGCCACAACTGTTTCATGTTCTGATGGCCTTCGCGATAGTGCAGACTCTCCGGGAATTCTACGATATGGCGATAGGGAAGAAGGGATTCATAGCCGAAAGGATACTCGCGATGCTGAGCGCAGGCCTTCTCTATGCATTCCTGGTGTCCTACATGTCGGGGGCCATCACCCAAATCAGGCTCCTTGCCGTCGCGTTTGTTCCGATACTGCTGATCGCAGTAATCCCCATCTGGCACAAAGACCACTCCGACCACGGCAAGATCGCCTATATTTTTGCGGGGCTGGCCTATGTCGGATACCCTCTTGCACTGATTCCCATCCTCCAGTACCACGACGGAGTCCAGGACGGTTGGATAGTTCTGGCCCTGCTTGCCATCGTATGGGGTGCCGATGTAGGGGCATATTTCATAGGAAGTGCCCTCGGGAGAAGGCCCGGTGCCATCAGGCTCGCGCCTTCAATTTCGCCCAAGAAATCGCTTTGGGGTCTTGCAGGAGCCATTCTGTTTGGAATAGGCTGCGCAGTGGGGTTCCATTACCTCGGGATACTCAACTTCGGGATAGCACATGCAGTCGCGATAGGCCTTATCGGCAGCATAGGCGGTCAGCTCGGCGATTTGGTCGAAAGCATGTGGAAGAGGCACTTCGACGTGAAGGACTCAGGCAATCTGATCCCCGGCCATGGAGGGCTCTATGACAGGCTTGACAGCGTCATTCTCGCCCTGCCTATGATTACTCTTTACCTTGCGATTGCCGGTCTTCTCTGATCAGTTCGAGTAGCTTGTCAGGAGCTTCAGACTCTGGAACGTGCCTCAGGACTGGCACGTTTTTTTTGTAGATGGAGACCTTGCCTCCGCCTTCGCCCACATAACCCCAGTCGGCATCTGCCATCTCGCCAGGGCCGTTGACTATGCAGCCCATCACGGCGATGACTATGTCCTTGAGATCAGCAGTCTTGGCCTTGACCTCTTCAAAGGCCTTCTGAAGATCGTACATGGTGCGTCCGCAACCGGGGCAGGCAATATACTCCGGCTTGTAGAAACGGCGGCGGGCTGCCTGCATTATCTCGTCCCTCAGGTAATCAGAAACGGCTCCTTCGGGGATGTCATCAATCTCGCGGTTCATGAGCTTCGGTCCCCACGTGCACGCGGCATCGAGCATCCGGAGTTCGCGCTCGGGCAATTCCGGCATCGGTGATCCGCTGTAGCGCGCGGCGAGATACTGTGCGACAGGAAGCTCCGCCTGAGGATCCTCGGTAAGTGAGACCCTGACAGTATCGCCTATTCCTTCCTCGAGAAGGGTCGCTATTCCGACACATGACTTTATGCGTCCGCTGTCGCCGTTGCCGGCCTCAGTCACACCAACGTGCAGGGGGTAGACCACGCCTTCTTCCTTCATCATTGCGACCAGATGCCGGTATGCACTGACCATTGTCACAGTGTTGGAAGACTTGAGGGAAACCACGACCTGGTCGAAATCCGCCTCACGGCACATCCTGACCCACTCCATCGCAGCGATTGCCATGGCCTGCGGGGTGTTGCCGTACAGATTTGTAATGTACTCACCGAGAGATCCGTGATTGACTCCGATACGGATTGCGGTGCCGTGCTCCCTGCATATTGCGATGAGTTCAGAGAAGAGCTGGCGCGCTTTGTCATGGTCCTTATGGAAATTGCCGGGATTGATTCTCACTTTATCCACATAGGGGGCGACTTCGAGGGCAGTAGCCGCAGAGAAATGGATGTCGGCCACAATCGGGACCATAATCCCTTCTGAGCGGAGTGCCTGACGGATCGCCCTTATGTGGGGCACGTCCTGCAGTCCGGGGACGGTGATGCGAATTATCTGAGCCCCGGCAAGGGCAAGCCTGCGGCACTGTCCGATGGTGGCTTCTTCATTGTCTGTGTGGGTGTTGCACATCGTCTGGACGACGATGGGATTGTTTCCACCAAGAATGACCGGCTGAGAGCCGATCCTTACCTCACTGGTTTGAATTCTCTTTTGTGCCATAGACTATATCGTACGCCTCGCGTTTTAAATCCTTTTTGGTTTTGCCGTAACGCTTTCCGAGATTGATATTGACGCCTACCGAGTACATCATATCGAAGGGGTAGCCGAAGCGCCAGTAGTAAGCATTGCGGTCTTCATAGCCCGAGCCTTCGGGGAACTGCGAATCCGGCTCGAAGATACTCGACCAGCCGTAGCGGAGCTCCACCCTGAAGAAGAATTCGAAGGGGTCGAGGAAGAATCCTGCACCCGCTCCGCCCTGAAGGCCATAGTCCCAGCGGCGGTCGCTGTCGTACCAGTCGTAACGGTATGCCTCTTCAACCAGCGGTCCGAAACGCTCGATACTGAGGCGATAACCTGCATAGAGCCCGAAATCGGCAAAAAACTTGGCCCAGCGCGTGTCGTAATGGATCATGGCAAGGAAGGGAACTTCCACTACCTGCATCTTGATCTGTTCCGAACGTTCCTTGTAGAAGACGAAAGTATAGTCGGTCTCATCGTTCTTCTTGAAATGGTAGCCTTCGTGGCCGTATTCGACGCCTATCTGCCAGCCGAAGTAGGGAAGGTAGTCGAACATCTTCTCGTAGTGGGTGAAACGGAGCGAAGCATAGCCGAAGTACTCGTCGCGGTGCTGACCGTGGGTCGGATTGAACGACATCGCCGTAGATGTCAGACCGAAACTGAAGCCGACAGATGAGTAATTGTTGAGAGCCGGCACCTTGATCGTGAGGGTATCGACATACATCTGCTCAAACACCTTCGCAGTGGTGTCCGGGGGCGGAGCGATCTCCGACTCGAAATACTGCGCGGAGGCGCTCAAACCGAAAGCCAACAACAGGGCAGCCGTGACAATCAAATGTTTTCTCATCATAATCAGTTCTTCATCATTTCTGAAACATTGATTGTCTGGGTGAGTTCGGTGGCCTCAAGCACATCGATATACTCTTCGCCGCTCTCCAGCTTGAAGAAATTGACGTTCTCCGGCATTTTGTGAGAAAGGAGATCGCCGGTATCGATCATGGAGTTTCCGTTGACGTCTTCGGTGATTCGTACCGAATACTTGCCTTTCCGCAGATACGGGAAAACGAGGGTGGTATTGGTGGTAGCGGTATAGGTGCGCATGACCTTGTCCCTCTTTTCGTTCAGAAGGTCGACGATGATTTTGCCTGAGACCCCTTCAAGAGCTATCGTCAGAGTGCTCAGTTTCTCATCGCTCGGAAGTGTCACCTTCACCTCGGTACTGTCGCTGTAGAAGCCGTTGATATCGCGAAACGCCTTGTGGGGCACTTTCATGAAATACTCATAGCCGGGGAGAAGCTTTTCCTTGGGCATGAGCCGGAATTTGCGCACGTCGAGGGTGTCGCGCTCCACTGTAAACTCCGCATCGAAGTCTTTCTGCTTGGGATTCAGATAGTGGAAGCGGATGGAGTCGAAGTTCTCGCTGATTATCGGATAGGCGAAAGAAAGGGAGTAGCCCTCCTGCTCGACAAGTTCGGGGACGGCTTCGAGCTTAAAGACACAGATAGTGTCTTCGTGCTTGAGTTTCTTCCTTTCAGCATAAGAATTCCTGAGCCGGCGGGGAAGGGCGCCCTCCACAAAAAGGGGATGGTGCTCGACCACTGGTTCCATCACGCCTGTCGAATCGTTGGTCTTGCGATAGTTCACATAAAGCTGGAGGGTGTCAGGCACAGGTCTGCGGTCGTTGATCCAGATCTCAAGACTGTCCTGACGGAGATTGAACTGGGTGATCAGCCTGTCGGCTTTGTAACCTTTTATCCAGAGCGAATCTATCCAAGCATCCTTAGCCATGAAAGAAACGAAGCCATAACGCTCGGCCGTGCGCCCATAGTTCTTGAGAAGCTGTTTGGTGGGCTCTTCCCTGAACATCTTGAGGGTGTACTCGCTGTTACGCTCACGGCAGGCGAGAGTGTCCTTCATATCGTAGCTCTGAAGCTCTTTCAGGGTGTCATTGACTACCGTGACGGGCCTTATAAGAGAGTCGATGAAAGCAATCTGCTCAGTCTCCATCTGGTAGAGGTTGTCGTTGTTCTCGTCAATGATGGCGTAGATCCTGAAAAGCGTATCCTGCAGGTAGGGGAGAGCGAAGTACCCCCAGTCATCGGTCTTGACTGCGGCGTCGGGCCTGGTTTTGAAGACGGCAGAGTCCGAATGGTCCTTGTAGAGCATCACGGTCGCATTCTTGACCGGCTTCAGAGTGCTGCAATCGAGAACGGAGCCGGTAATCATAAGCGAATCGATGGTCTCGCCGGTCGAGAACACGTATGCAAAACCTGGAAACATGTTGCCCTCGTTGTTGTCGGCAATCGCATCCGTGAATGTGATGGTATAGGTCGTGTTGGGCCTCAGGTCCTCTTCGAACCATACCTGGACCCCCTTGCCCTTGATCTTTGATTTGGGTGGTTTCTGCTGAGGCGGCGAGAGGAAGATATTGTTCGCGGTCTTGATCTTGACATATTCGTCGAAGCCGAATTCGAATCTCGCTCCGTGAGTGGGCACGCCGACGGCACCCGGAACGGGTTTCGTCCAGAAAAGAGCCGGGGGGATCGTATCTTTTGGCCCTCCGGAAGGGGACTGGGTCGTGTTGGCGCAGGAGTGCATGAAGAAAGTGGGCACAAGTGCAGCCGCGGCCAGAACCAAGGGGGTAAGATTCTTCAGTCTCATAATTCCATCCTTACTACACTTTGTATGCCACTGATATGGCTGATCGAGGTAATGAGCTTCTCGAGCGTATCCCGGTCGCCAACAAACAATTCAATAGTCCCCTCGAAGATGCCGTTCTCGCAGCCCAGCACAAGCTTGCGCATGTTGATGCCCATCGAAAGCGAAATCTGCTGGGTGATGTCGCTGAGCATGCCCACGCGGTCAATTCCAAGCAGGGAGATCTTCACGGGGAAGTCGGTAACGTGTGCTGCATCGATCCACTTCGGCACCGTGACTTTGTCGCCGCGGGTGCTGGCGAGGCTCTCCGCCACACGGCAGGACTTTTTGTGGACCATGAACGAACCGTCGGGATTCTTGAATCCGATGACGGGATCGCCAGGGATAGGGTTGCAGCACGATGCGATAATGTATTTGATGCCGCCGTTGATGATTATGCGGTCTGCCTGTTTGGGGACAGGTTTGCCTCCTGTCTGCCTCGTTCCGAGTATCTCGAGAGCCTTGGCAAGGATTTCGGGCTCATTGTCACGGAAATAGTCGAGTATCTTGCGCTTTGCATGGCGGGAGGTGGCAAAATCTATCCAGTCAAGCATCGGATGGGCGTTCTGCGCTGTGATGATCTCGATCTGGTCGCCCTGGTGAAGCGTGTGCGAAAGAGAGCACAGCTTCATGTTGACCTTGGCTGCAATGGCATGCTCGCCTATCTTGGTGTGGATGGCGTAGGCGAAATCGAGAGCGGTCGATCCGGCGGCAAGCGTACGCTGCTCTCCCTTCGGGGTGAATACCACTATGTCAGAAGCCAGCAGATCCTGGTGGATGATATCGAGCAGTTCGAGCGAGTCGAGATCCGGACTCTTGATGATATTCTGGATCTTCTCGAGCCATTTGTCCATCTCACTGTCGTTTTCGGAGATGTAGCCGTTGTTCTTATAGGCCCAATGGGCGGCGATACCCCTTTCGGCTATGTCGTCCATGCGCTTGGAACGGATCTGCACCTCCACCCACATGCCGCTCTTGCTCATCAGCGTGCAGTGAAGGGCCTCGTAGCCGTTGTTCTTGGGCTGTTTGATCCAGTCGCGCAGGCGGTCGGGCTGATAGCGGTAGAGGCTGGTAATGGTGGAGAAGATGTCGTAGCACTGCTTGCGCTCCTTGACGGGATCGTCTGTGCCGGGATCGAATACGATCCTGACCGCGTACAGGTCGTAGATCTGGTCGAAGGTGACACGCTTTGTGCGCATCTTGTGCCAGATAGAGTAGGGGGTCTTGACCCTTTTCTTTATGGTGAAGTTGTAGCCTTCCGCATTGAGAGCCGCTTCGATCGGAGCGATGAAAGTATCGATCTGGCGGCCGGTGGTGTCAACCTTGTTGCGGGTCTGCTCGGCTATATAGTTGTAGTCCTCGGGCTCTTTATAGATCAGCCAGATGTTTTCCATCTCCGACTTGATGCTGTAGAGTCCCAGACGGTGGGCCAGAGGGATGAAGAGGTACATAGTCTCGCTGAGGATCTTATCCCTCTTGTGCTCCGGCATATACTCTATCGTGCGGCAGTTGTGAAGCCGGTCCGCGAGTTTGATGAGGACCACCCTGACATCGTCGTTCATCGTCAGAAGTATCCTCTTGAAGTTTTCGGCCTGGAGGCTTTCGGTCGTAAAGCCGCTCTGCTTGGTGCGGTCTTCGTTGTCGAGGACGTTCTTGATCTTGGTCAGTCCGTCCACGAGCGAAGCCACCTTCGGACCGAAGAGCGTCTTGATGTCATCGACCGTATATTCGGTATCCTCTACGACATCGTGAAGGAGGGCAGCCACAATCGACTTACAGCCGAGTCCGATGTCTTCGACCACTATCTTCGCGACAGCTATAGGATGCAGGATATATGGCTCGCCTGAACGCCTGCGCACATTCTTATGCGCCTCGTTGGCAAACTCGAAAGCCTTCTGGACCATGGCGAATTCCTCGTCTGTCCGGCAACGCTTCTTCGCCGCCTCAGCAAGCGGGGCATACTCCTTGGCGATAAGGTCAAAATCTTCTTTTGTGAACTCCGTAAAAGTCATACGCTGCTGCTAAAAAAGTGTGGGTTCGGATTCGTCCTTGTTCGAAATGCGGCTTCCCTGTGGGAGCATCGTCCAGAACTCGTCTTCGCTGACTATCCTGATACCGAGATCACGGCATTTTGCCACCTTCTCGGGTCCGGGCTTGCTGCCGGCAAGCAGGAAGGAGGTCTTCGTACTCACCGAGCCAGAATTGCGTCCGCCGTGGCGGGCGATAAGGTCTTTTATGGTCTCACGGCTCACGGAAAAATTACCGGAGACTACTATGGTCTGCCCGCTGAGCGCGTCCGACAGTACACTTCGCGATTCTCCATCGACAGCGAACTTGAGCCCGCGGGCGCGGAGCCTCTGGATCTCGATGGCATGGCGGCCGTCGGCCATATACTCGAAGATACTGCGGGCGATCACATCGCCTACATCCTTGACGGCGGCGAGATCCTCCTCGCTTGCCGCCGCGATGGCATCGATGTCTCCGAAATGACGTGCCACCTCCTTTGCCGTCTGTTCTCCGACATAGCGGATACCGAGGGCGAACAGCACACGCTCGAAAGGCACCTTGACAGACTCCTGGAGACTGTCGATAAAACGTTTTGCCGACTTTTCCTTCCAACCCTCGAGGGTCATGAGCTGAGAAGCCTTGAGATCGTACAGATCGGCCGGGGTATGGGCAAGCCCAAGATTGTAAAGCTGGTCTACGGTTGAATCTCCTGCGATTATGTTCATCGCCTTTCGCGACATGAAGTGAAGGAGCCTTCCCTTGATCTGCATCGGGCATCCGTCGGTATTGGGGCAGAACCACTTAGCCTCACCCTCGCCTCTCTGGAGAGGAGTGTGGCAGTCGGGACACTCGAGAGGGAACTCGACCGGGAGGGAGTCTTCAGGACGCTGGCTGAGGTCCACTCCGGTAATCTTAGGGATGATTTCGCCGCCCTTTTCAACGTATACCATATCGCCGATACGGATGTCGAGAATCGCCATCTGGTCGGCGTTGTTGAGGGTGGCGCGTCTGACCACAGTACCGGAAAGGAGCACCGGGCTGAGGTTGGCTACCGGAGTAACGGCACCGGTCCGACCAACCTGGTAGTCGATGCCAAGTACCTTTGCAAGGGCCTGCTCCGCCTTGAATTTGTAGGCGACCGCCCATCTGGGCGACTTGGCGGTATAACCCAGTTCGCGCTGGTACTCAAGCTCGTTGATCTTGATCACTATGCCGTCTGTGGCATAGGGGAGTTTCTTGCGTTCAGTATCCCAGTAGTCGATATACTCGAGGATTTCTCCGATTCCGTGGCATATCTTGTTGTACTCGGAGACAGGCAGGCCCCACGAGGCTGCTTTCTCAAGCAAGCCACTGTGGGTAGACGACAGGGTATCGTCAGCCAGACTCTGGGCCGGGATATGGTAAAGGGTGCAATAGAGTCCTCGGCGGGCTACTTCGTCGGGATCGAGGAGCTTGAGCGAGCCTGAAGCGGCGTTGCGCGGGTTGGCAAACGGCTGGTCTTCGCCTTCGATACGCTGCTGGTTGAGGTGGTCGAACGACGAATATGGCATCAGTATCTCGCCCCTGATCTCGAACTCATCGGGATAATCTCCCTTCAGGACATGGGGAATGTTGGCTATCCTCAGAACGTTTTCGGTAACATCGTCGCCGACCCTGCCATCACCCCGGGTGAGCGCACGGACTAGTTTGCCTGCCTTGTAGGTAAGACAGATGGATGTGCCGTCGAACTTAAGCTCGCAGCAATACGAGAACTCGCGGCCTTCGAGCAGTTTTGATGCCCTGGCCGCGAATTCTTCGATTTCTGTGCGCGAGTAGGTATTGGCAAGCGAGAGCATCGGATAGCGGTGCTCACGCTGAACGAAGCCCTGCTGGGCGGCAGGACCGTCCTCAAGGTCCGAACCGACCCTTTGGGTAGGGGAGTCCGGGCTGTAGAACTCGGGGAACTCGTTTTCGAGATCCTCAAGCTCCCTCATGAGGTGGTCGTAGTCGTAGTCCGACATAGTCGGAGCATTGTCGACGTAGTATTTCCTGCTGTTTTCCCAGAGAACGGCGCGGAGCTCTTCAATCCGGGCTTTGGCTTCGTTTCTGTCCATCCAAGATTACCAGTTAAGAATTTTCTTGAAGTCGTACTCTTCGGGATTAGCCACATACTTCTTCGCTGCTTCGTAGTCGGCGGGAGTGATGTAGTGGCAGATATGACCGAAGTAGTTCTGGGCGGTACCGCCGTCGATCGCTACACGGCGCGGCGGAATCTTTCCGCTGGCATCCTGCAGATCCTTGAGGTAGAGAGGCTTGGCATTGCCGTCGTGGTCTACGAACACCATGCAGCCGGTCTCACCTTTGGCAAAGAGTTCGTAAGCTCCCATTGCCAGCTCTGTGCAGTAGGTAAGGTCGAAAGCGATAGGGTCCTGGCAGCGGACGTCGTAGCCGATCTCGATAGGACGGGTCTTGACCTTCATGCCGATCTTCTTGAACTCCTTCTCGAGGATGTCATTGAAGAGGACGGCCTTGGAGATCTTGCCAAGCTCGGGATGTCCGTGCTCGTCGTATGTGAGGTTGACTCCGGTCGATTTGATTTCTTCGGGATCGAGGTCGTGGAAGACACCTTCAGCAACCACTACGGTACCGTAGTCGATGCCGAGGATCTTGCGCTTGATGATTGCGCTCAGAGCGAGCTTGATGATCTTGTCGATACCGATCTCGGTCTTGTTGAACATCTCGGGGATGATCGTCATAGGGCAGTGGGTAGCCTCACCGATACCGAGAGCGAGGTGTCCGGCGCTGCGTCCCATTGCGGAGATGAGCAGCCAGTTGCCGCTGGTGCGGGCATCCTCATATGCGGTGCGTGCGATATGGGCACCTTCGTCCTTGGCGGAATTGAATCCGAAAGTAGGGGTATTCTCGGGAAGGGGAAGATCGTTGTCGATGGTCTTGGGGACGTGGATATTGGCGATGGGGTACTTCTTTGCCTCGAGGAACTTGGCGATACGGTTGGCTGTGGAAGCGGTATCGTCACCGCCGACCGTTACGAGAAGCTTGATGTCGTTGTCCTTGAAGAGGTCGAGGTTGAAATTCTGGTCGAAATCTTCCTGGGTGGGTTTGAAACGGCTCATCTGGAGGTAGCTGCCGCCCCTGTTGAAGTAGGCGTCTGCCTTGAAGAAATCGATGTCTTCAGTGCGGGGATTCTTTGAGAAAAGCCCGCTGTAGCCTCCATGAAGGCCGATAACGCGATAACCGTTTGCGAGGAAGGTCTTGGCGACCGAGCAGACGACGGTGTTCATGCCCGGAGCCGGGCCGCCGCCGCAAAGAATGATAATTGATCCTTTCATTGTGTAAGTTGAATGTATTGTATTTAGTACAGTATTTTTCTTAATCCTACAAATTTAACTATTTCCCGCTAATTGCGAAACCCCACGGGCCTGCCTCGAGTTCGATTTCCTGGCCAAGGTCCTGAGGTGCCTCCGAAGGAATACGCAGACAGACCGACGCCGGCTTGTCTGAGAAATTAGCAAGTACCGCCACTGTCTTGCCGCGCCCATAGCGCATAAACGCAAAATGACGGCGCATGTCGAAGCCCAAGGCAGCTTTCTGGCAGTAACACAGATCGTAGTTGGGAGAATCGGAAAGCGCAGTCCGGAGCGACATGATATCCCTGTAATCTCCCAGTATCTCACGCTGGGCTTCCGAGAGGGGTGCGAGCGGGTCGATATGGCGCTGGTCGCTGAATATCGACGTGCGGCCGCAGGTCCCGTCGTGAGCCGCCTCTCCAAGTTCCTGCCCGAAGTACAGCATAAAAGGACAGGGATAGAAAAGAGCGGATACGGCAAGACAAGAAAGGCCTCTGCCCGCCGAACCTGCAAACCACGGAGAAGCGAGACGCTGCTCGTCGTGATTTTCCAGGAAATTGAGCATGTGCGGCTGAAGAGGGCCCAGTTTCTGCCATACTCCGGTTATATCCCAGGCGGAGTTGGTCCCTGCGACAATTCCGCGCAGAGTATCGTACAGGCCCGATTTGTCGTAGAGCAAGTCAAAGCAGGCGCCGTAGACGAACCTCTCATACGAAGACATCTCATAGACTTCGGCTATAAACTCAAGGCCGGGGTGAGACTGTTTGGCGCCCAGAATCAGGTAGCGCCAGAACTCCACCGGGACGAGTTCCGCCATATCGCAGCGAAAACCGTCCACTCCTTTGTCCGCCCAGTATCGGATGATAGCGAGCAACCGGTCCCAATTGTCGCGGCAGGAATAATCGATCTTGTCCGTGTCGCTCCAGTCGTAATCGTAACGGTGGAGGGTCCTGATCCCGCCGTGGGAATCACTGTAGTCGGGCGAGACGTGGTTGGGTACAAAATCGATTATGACCTTGAACCCGGCGGCGTGAGTACGTCTTACGAGCTGCTCGAACTCGCCGACCCTTTCCTGCTCGTTATCGGCAAGATAAGGATTCACGTCGTAGTAGTCGCAGATAGAATATGGGGAACCGATGTCTCCTTTGACCCAGGGCTTGGCGGCAGAGTGGCGGATGACACCCGTATACCATATGTGGCTTACGCCCAGCGAGCGGAGATAGTCAAAACTGTCGGAATCGAAGCCCGAAAACCTGCCGCTGCGCCATAGACGGGTGAGTACTTGATATATAACCATTCTACCTGCTCCTTCTCTTGAATTCCGCAACGGTCACGGCGGTAGCCACAGCCACATTGAGTGATTCTGAACCGGGGCCCTCCGCATAAGAGGGTATCCTGAGCCTCGAATCCACGTGTCTGCCCACTACGTCGCTGATCCCGAATGATTCGCTGCCCATGATAATCAGGCCTTCAGGCGAAAGGTCGCACCCGTAGATGTCTTCTCCGTCGAGAAAAGTCCCGTAGACGGGCAGCCCGGCCCTGCTGAAACTCTCGCAGAGTTCAGAGAGGTCACAGTAAGTCACGGTCTTACGGAATATAGCGCCCATCGAAGCCTGCACGACCTTGGGATTGTACTGGTCGACAGTATCTTCAGAGGCGAAGATACCGTCTATACCGAACCAGTCGGCGATACGCATGATGGTACCGAGATTACCGGGATCACGAACGCTGTCAAGGGCAAGGAACAGTCCTCTGCCGGCCTCCGCCTTCTTGAGCGGAGCCTTCCGGACAACGGCGAGCACGGGAGAAGGGGAGTCGAGCGAGCTGATGCGGCTCATCTGTTCCTGGCCGATCTCTTCCCTTCGGAGTAAACGTTCGATCTTGAATGAAGGGGAAGCGAGCGCTTCCGACACCATCTTCTCGCCCTCTACGACAAAAAGGCCCTCGCTGTCGCGGAACTTCTTCGCAGACAGGGATCTGATGGCTTTGATTTCTGCTGAGGTCAACTTAACCATATCGAGAGTGCTAATATACTCAATATTTTGCTAAATTTGTGCGATCGGCGACATGAAAAAGATCCTCTCAACAGTATTTCTTGCGGCAGGCCTGTTCGGTTTGACGCAGTCGTGCTCGACACTCTCGAAGGTCGAGCTCGAAGAAGGGGAGTACATCCTTGACTCGTACGAGATCAAGGTAAGCGGAGAGCGCTTTTTCAACGTGAGCGAACTCTCGCCCTACGTCAGGCAGAAACCCGACAGGCGTCTTCTCAGCGGTAGTTCGACCGTCTTCGACAGGCGCGCCGCCGCCCTTTCCCGAAACGCGATTTCAGAGCGGCTCGCAAAACTCGGCTACTACAACTCCAAGGTCGACACTTCCGTAACTTACAGCGGCTCAAAGGCCAGGGTGACTTATCTTGTCGACCTGGGCGAGCGTATCACCATCGATTCGGTGATCTTCCGCCTTCCGGAATCAGAAGAATTCAGAAAGGACTTTTTTGCCGATTCAGCCAAAATCCTAGTAAAGCCCGGAGACTACCTGTCTGAAGTAACGATGGAAGATGAAATCGCCCGCAGCGTCGAATCCCTCAGGCGCAAGGGTTATTTTGCCATAGACCAGTCACAATACCGCTTCCAGGCCGACACCAATGCCAAGGGCGGACACGCAAATGTCTTCTACGACATCCCGAACTCTGTCAGCAGGTCCTACATCGGAAAAGTTTCGGCCGCATATCCGGAAGGGCTCCGTTTCAGGGAGTCCGTCCTTCGGGGGATGAATCTCATCAAGCCGGGCGACCTGTACGATTCGCGCAAGGTCTCCAACACGTACTCCCGCTTTTCTTCGCTCAGGGTCTTCCAGACAGTAGGGATCAATCTTACCCAGGTCGACAGTACCACCGTCGACTGCAACATCTCGCTCACACAGTCCAAACTGCAGGGTTTCAAGACCAATCTCGAGATGTCGAC
>CAMNNY010000173.1 GCA_946546175.1 uncultured Bacteroidales bacterium | reverse complement strand
CCCACGTGGGCAATCGGGGTGCCTGCGCTCACACGGTCGCCCTGCTTCTTGAGAAGCTTGCGGTTGTGCTTGTAGGTGCTTACTAAATCGCCCTCATGCTGGATGGAGATGGTGTAGCCGAATTCGTCGCTCCAGCCGGCGTAGATGACAGTACCGTCGAGCACCGACTTGATGACCGTGCCGCCGGGGGCCGTGATATCGACCGCAGGGTGGGAGGCCATGTCGTAACCGTTGGAAATCACGCCCTTGAGAGGGGTGAAGAAGTGGACCCCCTCGATTGGAAGGTGACGCTGTGCTCCGCCGGAGAGGCCATAAGCGTCCTCCTGGGCCACCTTGATGCGCAGAAGCGAGTCGCGCATGCGCAGATAAGCCTCGTTCTCACGCTGGAGATAGCGGGTGCCGCCCGAGCCGACGATGCTGTCGAGCACAAGAGTCTGCTCACCTGCGAGCACTCTGGAAAGATTCTCGGAATACATCTGCCAGCGGGTCATCGCAGTCTCGAGCGAATCGATCTTGATGGCGTTCTGGATGGCCTGGCGGCGGAAATTGGCGTCGGGATACCCCGGGACGGTGTGCCTGAGAGGCGTAAAGACCACCAGCGCGTAGACGCCTCCTATGAGCGAGCATACGCTAAGCACGACCGCAAGGATGAAACCCGGGCGCGTGAGCCTGAACGAATAGATCTTCTCGTGGGTATCTTCGTTGGTAAGAGTAAGCCGATAGCGTTTATTTTGTCTTCCCATTCTTTTTTAGTTAAATTTGCGCAATATGGACAGAATAATCGGAATAGACTACGGGAGCGCACGCACGGGACTTGCTGTGAGCGACCCCCTGCAGATATTCGCTTCTGCCCTGGAGACATTGCCGTCTGCAAAGATAATAGAATATCTCCAAAAATACTCGGCCTCAGAGCGCATCATCATGTTTGTGGTCGGGAAGCCTCTCGCCCTCGACGGAAGCCCGGCCCAGACCGCCCATCAGGTAGACAGTTTCGTGGGGCAGCTCCGCAAGGCCTTCCCCGGCGTGCCGGTCGAGTACGAAGACGAACGCTTCACTTCCGTGCTTGCCCACCGTGCAATGATCGACGGCGGGATGAAGGCATCGCGCAGGCGCGACAAGAAGGAGGTAGACAAGATCAGCGCGGCAATCATACTTCAAAGCTATCTCGACAGAAAGAAATGATACAACCTATTTACTTATACGGATCGGAGGTTCTGCGAAAGAAGGCGGAGCCTGTCGACCTCAGCGACAAAGAGGGCATCGCAGCCCTCGTGCAGGATCTTAAGGATACGCTCAAGGTGAGCGACGGATGCGGCCTCGCCGCTCCACAGATCGGGGTTTCGAAGCGCGTGGTAATCGTGGACGGCGACGAGGTTGCCGACACCTACCCCTACCTCAAGGGCTTCAAGCGCACGCTCATCAACCCCGTCGTGACCTTCGAATCGGAGAAGAAGTGTGAGTACGCGGAGGGCTGCCTCAGCGTACCCGGCATCTACTCCGACGTGGTGAGGCCGGAGTCCATCACGGTCGAATACTACAATGAAGAGCTGGAAAAGCAGACAGAGACCTTCGACAAGTTCGGCGCGAGGATGATTCAGCACGAACTCTCGCACCTCGACGGCGTCCTCTTCACCGACCTCGTCCCCCCTATCCGCCGCAAGATGCTCGCAGGCAAACTCACCGGCATCGCCAAGGGCAAAGTAGCTACGCATTACAAATCCAAAATCAAATAACACTATGGGCGCATTTCACGCATACGACATCCGTGGCATCTACGGAGTCGACTTCGACAAGACCACAGCATATAAGGTGGGATACTTCCTGCCCTCACTCCTGAAGACCGACAAGGTCCTGGTCGGTCGCGACTGCAGGACTTCTTCCGACGAGATTCACGACAACCTCGTCAAGGGTATCACCGACGCAGGAGCAGATGTCTACGACATCGGCCTGAGCAGCACCCCGATGGTGTATTTCGGCACTGCCAACTACGGCTTCAAGGCCTCAGTCCAGATTACCGCATCGCACAACCCCGCCGAGTACAACGGCATGAAGGTCTCGCGCGAAAACGCCCTTCCGGTCGGCTACGACGCAGGTCTGGGCCAGATCAAGGAATGGATCGACGAAGGCCGTGAGACCCCGATCGTCCCCAAGCGCGGCACCGTCCACGAAATGGACATCCACAAAGACTACATCGACTTCATGCTCAAGTTCAAGGGCGACTACAGCGACCTCAACATCGCTTTCGACCTTTCCAACGGCATGGCCAACCTCTTCGCCAAGGAGATTTACGGCGAGAAGCCGCACTACCTCTTCGACACCCTCGACGGCCGCTTCCCCAACCACGAGCCCAATCCGCTCATAGCGAAGAACGTGGAGCCGCTCAGGGACCTCGTGAAGAAAGTCAAGGCCGACGTGGGCGTGATCTACGACGGCGACGCCGACCGCGTGATGTTCGTCGACGACAAGGGCAACTTCGTGGCTCCCGACCTCGTGATCGCGATGATGGCAAAATACTTCTGTGACGAGCGCGGTGCAAAGTCGCCCCGCGTCCTGCAGGAGATCCGCAGCTCCAAGGCGGTGGCGGAGTATCTTCAGAAGTACGATGCCGACGTGCACACCTGGAGGGTGGGCCGCGCTTTCGCCGCGCCCAAGCTCCGCGAAATCGACGGCCTCTGGGGAGGCGAGCTCGCGGGCCACTACTACTTCAAGGATTTCTTCTACTCCGACAGCGGACTTCTCGCCTCGATGATAGTTCTGCGCATAATCGCCGCCCTCAAGAAAGAGGGCAAGACCTTCAGCCAGCAGATCGCCGAGATCGCCGGATACGAGAACTCGGGCGAGATCAACTTCCGCCTCGAAGACAAAGCCGGCGCGATGAAGGCCGTCTGCGATCACTTCCGCACCGAACTCGGCGAGCCCGAAAAGTTCATGGACTTCGACGGATTCCGCCTCGAGTACCCGACTTGGTGGTTCAACGTCCGCCCGTCCAACACGGAGCCTTATCTGAGGTTCATCTGCGAAGCCACCACCAAGGAAGAGCTGCAGAAGAGGATCGAGGAAGTCAGCGACATTCTCGTCAACCAGTTCGGCGGAATCAGAAGCTAGATGCCGCAGGCAGTACTATTCGATCTCGACGGCACCCTCTACGACAAAAAGGGTCTTGCGCGACGCCTCATTTTCGAGGCGCTGCGGCGGGGCCGTCTGGAGGCCGGGGGGCCGTGGCGACCGTTCAGCTGCCTTAGGCTGCTTGCGCTTGAGCGCAAGGTGCGCCGCTCGCTCGCCGGAGAGTCGGCCGACTACGAGACGCTCTACTGCGGGATAGCCGGACGTGCGGGCATTTCGCGCGAGCGCGTGCGCGCATGGTATAACGAATGGTATATGCCGGCGATGGTCGGCCAGCTCGAGAAACACTACGGCCCGCGACGCGAGGTCGTGGCCATGGCCGAGGGCTACCGCGCCAAGGGCGTCAAGATCGCCGTGCTCTCTGACTACGGCTGCGTACGCGAAAAGCTCGAAGCCCTGCGCATCCACCCGGAGATGTTCGACGCCCTTCTCGATGCGCCATCGCTTGGAGGATTTAAGCCATCTGCGCAAGTATTCCTTGCCGCCTGCGCATACCTGAACGCCGACCCTGCGCAATGCGTAATGGTCGGCGACCGCCCCGACACCGACGGCGGCTGCACTGCCATCGGAATGCAATATATAGATTGCAAATAAGAACCTGCCGCAAATGTTCCTTTGCCCGGAATAGGGTCGCGTAAGCGACGGAACATTTGCGGCAGGTTCTTGCTGCTATTACCTAGAATCTGATGTAGGTCATGAACCAGAGCTCATTGTAACCGGGTGTCGCGAGAAGCTGATTCTCGTGGCGGCGGTACTCGAGCTGGAAGTTGAGATTCTTGTGGAGGCGGAAGTTTGCACAGGCTGAGTACATGTCGTGGCTGGTAGCCGAAGAGGCACCTGCGCGGAACTCATCCCATTTCAGATACACCTTGAGCCAGTTCTGAACGGGCACACCGACGGTCACATAGAGTGCGTCGGCAGCGCCGCTCTGCGCCTTCTCATCGGCGAGAGCCGTTGCATACTCGGCGCGGACGGTCCAGTTGTCGGCATTGTCGTAGGACACTCCTGCGCTCACACGCTGACGGGCCCAGTTCTGACCGGTACCGTCGATCCAGTTGCCGGCCCATCCGAACACACCGAGCTTGAGGCCCTTGATGGGCTGAACCTGGAGGGTTCCGATGATGTCTTTCTTGCCGTCTTTGTCATTGGCATTGATACCCTGGCCGTTCCACAGACCGAGCTGGTAGTGGAGAAGGTTGTGCTTGTCGTCTCCGACCGGCAGGAGGTCGCCCTGAACCTGGATACCGAGGTCACGGCCACCCACATTGGCTTCGCCGAGACGGTCGCCCATTCCGGCAAACTTCTGGACGAGGAAGGAGAAATCGCCCACACCCACATCCCAGGGGTTCATGGGGTTCTCGAAGGTGAATGCCCTCTTGAACTGGCCCATCTTGACGGAGAATGTCTTATACTTGGCCCACTCGACATAGAAGTCCTTGGTGTGGGGAGAAGCACCGTTGACCTGAAGCTGGATGCGGTACTTGAAGTCATTGAAGATGCTTCCGTCGACATAGAGACGGATGAGGCGGCAGCCAAAACCGGGACCGCCGTTAGCTCCGTCGAGATCGCTGTATTTGTAGGAACCGATGATGTAGCCACCCACCTTGGGAGTGCTCTGGAAACCAGTCTGTTTGTAGCCGTATTCGGGCTGCTCCTGGGCGTATGCGCCGAGGCAGAGAAGCAGGGATACTGTTGCTATAAGAATCTTTTTCATATTATCATAAAGATGCCCGGCCGGAGCCGGGCACGACTATATTAGAACGGGAAAATCTTGGTGAGCCAGAAGAAGCCGAACACGAAACCGACGACGCCGATTACGATACCGACTTTTGCCATGTCCTTGGTCTCAACAAGACCTGTCGAAGCAGCGATGGCATTCGGAGGGGTTGAGATCGGGAAGAGCATTGCGATGGAGGCACAGGTGGCGATGAAGATGATCATTGCCTGGGTGCCGCCGAAGGCGAGGAAGCTGGCGTTGCTTGCCGCTGCGGGATCGGCCATGCCCTGAGCCACGACGATGAGGATAGGGATGAGCAGAGCCGCGGTAGCGGAGTTACTGATGAAGTTAGAGAGGAAGTAGCAGACGAGGCCTGCGATCACGATAACGAGGACCACGGGCATCTGGCCGAACGGGATAGCCTCGATGAGGACCTTGGCAAGGCCGGTGTCCTGGAGGGCATATCCGAGGGCGAAACCTCCGGCGACGAGCCAAAGGACGTTCCAGTTGATCTCCTTGATCTCTTCCTTACCGAAAAGTCCGGTAGCAGTGAAGACTGCGAGCGGCACGAATGCGACGATGTTGGAGTTGATCTTGGTGACCTGCTCGGTAGCCCAGAGGAGGATAGTGCCGATGAAGGTGACCCAGACTACGATGTAGCGCCAGTCTTTCTTGGTGTCGGATTCGGGAATCTCGAGGACGAGTTTCTTGGTCTTGAAGGGGAAGAAAAGCTGGAGCAGCACCCATGCGAGGAGGATCATGATAAGCACGTAGGGGATCATGTGGACGCACCACTCACCAAAGGTGACATCGATGCCGGCCTGCTCAAGGTAGCCCTTAGCTGTAGCATTCGGAGGAGTACCGATGGGGGTACCGATACCGCCGAGGTTGGCGGCGACGGGAATGGATAGCGCAAGGCCGATCTTGCCCTTGTCGTCGGTCGGGAGCTTCGAGAGCACCGGAGCCAGAAGGGTGAGCATCATGGCTGCGGTCGCGGTATTGGACATGAACATCGAGAACACTGCGATGATAAGAAGGAAACCGAGAAGCACGAACTGCGGCTTGGTGCCGAAGAGCTTCAGCAGCGCACGCGCGATCACCACGTCGAG
>CAMNNY010000172.1 GCA_946546175.1 uncultured Bacteroidales bacterium | reverse complement strand
AGGACCGGGGCCGGCGATGACGCGGAAAGGGAGGGTGCCCGATTATTGTCTCGCATTACATTAAGGGTTGGGTAGATGCAAGATGGGTTGTGCGCGGCGGTGTGAGTTGGAGGTGGCAGGGAAGATGCCAGAGTAGAGGCGGGGTGGCTAACGGAAGATTCCGAAGACGGCGGAGCCGCTGCCGGTCATGGAAGCGTATAGGGCACCGTCGGCGTACATCTGGGCCTTGAGGGAGGCGATTTCGGGGTGGCGGGGGAAGACGCTTTTTTCGAAATCGTTGACGACGTGGTCGCGCCACTGTTCGACGGGAAGGCTGATGGCGTCGTGCAAGGTGATGTCCTGGCAGGGCTTCCGTAAACCGAAGGAAGGGGTGTGGCTGAGCGAAGAGTCGGAGATCTGGCCGGAAGGGGCGTCGTGGAACGCAGTGTCGGGAATCTGGGCGGAAGGCCATTTGTCGCGAGGGGTGAGTCCGGCGTAGGCTTCTGCGGTGCTGACGTGGACACCGGATGGGAGGGCGAGGCGGATGTCGTAGGCCGAGAGGTCGAGCGAGGCAGGCGAGAGGATGTCGCCGATGCCGCTGCCCCATTGGGGAATGCCGCGCACGAAGAATGCGCAGTCGGCGCCCAGCCTGCCTGCGAGTTGCTCGAGGCGCTCGACGCTGAGGCCGAGCCCGAAAATTTCGCTCATCATCTTGAGCGCGCAGGCGCAATCGGACGAGCCGCCGCCGAGGCCGGCACCGACAGGAATGCCCTTACGCATGCGGATTCTGACCGGGCCGATGCCGTACTCGGCGGCGAGCAGACGCCAGGCCTTTGCGGTAAGGTCGTCCTGAGGGTCCCAGTCGGCTCCCTCGATGGTAATCGAAAAACCGTCCCGCACTGGCTTGCCGGCGGCGAAGGGGGATCCCTCCGGCAGACCGTCCGCGCGGACTATTTCGAGTTCGTCGCTGAAGGCGGCGACCGGGTAGAAGAGAGTCTCGATGTCGTGGTAGCCGTCGGGGCGCTTGCAAAGGACGTTAAGTCCGATGTTTATTTTTGGGGTGGGGTAGCAGATCATAACGCTGATTATTCGGAGGCTGGGTGGGAGAATTCGCAGCCGCAGAAGGTCTGGTTGTAGAAGCCGAGTTCGCGGATTAGT
This sequence comes from uncultured Bacteroidales bacterium, assembly GCA_946546175.1. Lineage (GTDB taxonomy): Bacteria > Bacteroidota > Bacteroidia > Bacteroidales > UBA932 > Cryptobacteroides. The sequence goes on along the minus strand of CAMNNY010000172.1, from coordinate 10,275 downwards.
TCGCCGCGTCTGGGCTGGAGTCCGCCTTTACGCCAGTTCATAGGCCACCATGTGACCTGGGCGCCCGGCCCTAATTCGCGGCAGGCCTTCTCACCGGCTTCGTTTACCTGGTCGAGGTTTTTCCATCGCGAAGAAGCCAAGGTGGTGGTAAGAACCGCAAAGCCGTAGAGCGAGGCGTACGCGGCGGCGCGGGCGAGCCGGAAGCGGAAGCACGCCGCACAGCGGCTGCCCCGCTCAGGCTCGGCCTCCCGGCCGCGCCCCACCTGCCGGAGCCACTCTTCGTGATCATAGTCGTCGTCCACCCACTCCAGACCGAGGCTTTCGCAGTAGCGGATCAACTCTGCTTTGCGAATCTCGTACTCGTCGCGCGGGGTGATATTGGAGTTAGAAAAAAATACGGTGGGCTTCAGGCCATTTTGGACCATGCACTCCAAAATTGCAGAAGAGCAGGGGGCACAGCATGCATGCAGGAGGATTTTGCCTTCCGCAGGAGGATTTAACTTAACGAGTGGAGCTGCGCATAGATCCATAACGACGCAAAGATACAAAAAATAAAGGCCTTCCTTAGAGGAAAGCCTTTATTGTTGTGTGCGCGCTAAAATTACTTTGCAGCAGCAACACTTGCTTTACGATACTCCTTGCCGAGTTTCTCGAGTTTAAGGGTAGCCTTGCGAACGCGAGCAGCAGCTGCCTTGTTGCCTTCCTTAACGATGTCAGCCTTGATAGCTTCAACCTCAGCGAGGATTTCTTTAACGAGCTTTTCCATAATTAAAAAATATTTGGTTTTAGTTAAACAAAAATGTTATTCTATTCAAATGTAGCTAAAAAATTCAAATGTTGAACTCTCATGTCAAAAAAAGTGATATAAATACCTCATTTAGGGTCATTTCTACGCCTGAGGGCCCTGTTTTTCTATCCAGAAGTATAAAATCAGAAGTCCAGCACAGGATAGTGTCGGGCGACCTCTTCGAGGGAGTATTTCTGATAGTGCCACCATTCGTCGGGATTGGGCTCAAACCCCTCCTCTATCATAAGCTTTGCGAGAAAGGCACGGTTGTCGCGAGCCTCTGAACTGATTCTTCCTGCAGCCACGAGTTCGTCCTCGTGCCCGACATTGGATCTGTCAGTGAATTCGTCGAATCCCGATCCCATATCCAGAGGCCGCCCGCCTCCGTCCGCAATGGTCAGGTCTACGGCCACGCCGTAATTGTGGAACCCATGGACCGAAGGGTCGGCCACATATTTCTCCTGCGGCGTTCCCTTCACGAATTCGAACATGTATCGCTGCGTGCTCAGCGGCCTGGCTGCATCGTAGATGAGTAGCCTCCAACCCGGCTTCAGCGCCCCCAGGCGCGCCTGCACCCGTGCGAGCATCTCCGCCACTTCCGGGACAAAGTATGCCTTCACGAGGTCGCCGTAGACATCGTGCCCCGTAAAATTGTCAGTAGTGGTGTACTTGAGTTCGACGAGGATGTCCGGGCAGACCGTGGCGATGTCTACCAGCCCGTATTCTTTGAATTTAGCTTCAAACATTGTCAGGATTTATCCAGGAAAAGACCACACCGGAGCGAGGGAAGACGGTACGGGTGGTGGTGAAACTATATGTATGGTTACTCTCGGTCACATTTCCATCTTCAGAACTTTCTGCCGCGGCAGTGTTGAACGACAGGAACGGGAAACACTTGATGTCGGGATCCTTGAACTCTTTGAACGTCACCCTGAAACTGGGACTGACCGCAATCCTGCTGTAGACGATAGGGAAGAGGTTATGACCCCTCTTGGCCGGGTAGGTCACGTCTACCTGGCTGATGAAATGGATGTATCCGTTGCCGGCATGGTATTCCGACGGTCCGGAAGCCTCTTCGAACACGTAGGCCGCCGGAACGGGAACGACGATATTGAGTCCGAAGGCTTCGCCTTTGGCTGTACGGCAGAGGGTGAACTGTATGTCTTCGGGGGCGACTGTCAGGCCGCGTTTCTGGTCTTCGCGCTCAGTCTTGTAGAGTGTGAGCGAGAGTTTCATCTTTTCGCAAAGCTCTTCTGTCTTTTGCTTTCGGTCTGCCTTCTTTGCCTTTTCGAGCGATGCTGCGAGCGCGGTTACCTCCTTCTCGAATTCGGGACAGTCGAATTCTTCCCTGAAGGTGTAGGTGGGGTCGGACAGGTAGCGGTCGAGTTCGCCGCCGGACACTTCGGTATTGGCGAAAATGAAGAAGATGCGGATTTCGGGATCCCCAATCTTCGGCCTCTCGAATACGGCTGTGTGGCGGAAACTCTGGTGGATCCAGTCAGGGGAGATATCGACCTTGTAGGATTCGTGACGGCGCATCTGGTTGCAGTTCTCCCTGAAGAAATCGAAGCAGCCGGCACCAAGGTCGTTGTTGCCTCCGTAGGCGGCCATGCCATTCTTGAGAAAGCCCTCGAACTCGCGCTTGCTGAAAAGTTTGGCGATCATAGGGGGCTCCGGGCCGGGCTCCGTGGGGCAGAGGGCTGTGATGATGGACTTCTGAATGCTCTCCTCTTTCTCGTCTTTTGAGGTGTAGTCCATAATGACGTCGATGACTGCGGCACCGACTGCGGCACCGAGGATGTTGCCGAAGAGGTCGTGCCAGAACTCCAGCGTTGTCGAAGTGCCCAAGGTTGTGATCTTGTGATCGATGATCAGCAGCCCGATGATACTGATTGCCATTATGAGCAGCAGCAGCGCGAATATGAACCGGTAGGCCTTGCGTGTGCGTTTTTCGAGCGCGGATTTTTCTTTTTTCATATTACTGTTTGCTTTCGTAATCGTCGAGGGCCTTGGCCATCAGGGCGCGGCCGCGGGCGGAGATTTCACTGGCCTTGGAGTAGTCCTTGATAGCGCGGTAGCTGTCGAAGGGCATCTCAGCGAGGATGTCGGGCTTGTAGAGCTGTTTCTCGAGCTCGGCAATGGTGTGGTTAGCCACGCCGAACGAGCGTGAAATAATAGCGAGGTAGTTGCCGTCGGCCTGGACTTCGCCCTTCATCCGGTCTTCCATAATCTTGTTGCGGATGACGATCTGTCCCTGGCGTCCGATCATCATTATCTTCTTTTTCAGGGGGATCGCTTTGTCTTCGCGTATGGCCTCGATCGCGCTCACCGATTCCTGCTCGATTTCGTGGTAGCTTGTCCGTTCGCGGAGGTAAAGCTGCAGGCTTTCGTCGCGGTTGGCAGAGTTGACGTTGAACCCGACGAGAAGGTCGTGGCCGCTGCGCTGGACGTAGCCCAAGGGGAACGTGCTCACGAGTCCGCCGTCTACGAGCGTCTTTTCCCCGATCCGGTAGGGCTGGAAGAGCGAGGGGACGGAGATGGACGCGCGGATGGCGTCGAACAGCCGCCCGCTTCGGAAGATGACGCCGTCGCCGGTGTAGAGATCGGCTGCGAGCGCAGTGTAGGGGATGTGCAGATTCTCGATAAGCACATCGGGGACCAACTCCTCGAGAGCGGCGATGACTTTCTCGCCTTTGAGTACGCCGCTAGGCGATATGGACACGTCCATATACTTGAGCATGTTGTGGTAGCCCACCGAGAATATCCAATCCCGAAATGCTTCAAGCCCGCCTGCGGCGAAGATGCCGCCGACGAGCGAGCCCATCGATGTGCCGGCTACGGAGGTGATGTTGTAGCCGCGGCTCTGAAGTTCTTCGATTGCTCCGATAAAAGCGAGCCCGCGCGGGCCGCCGCTTGAGAGAACGAGTGCTATGTCTTTAGTCATTGATAAGACTGTCTAATGGTGCCTGCTGAAGAGAATCCACCGGTTCGGGCACCTCTGCGGGGATGTAATCAAGGAGTTTGGCGTTGGTGTCGTAGAGGTAGGCGCCGTCTTCTTTGGAGGCGGAGATTGCCTTCTTGTTGGAAGTCTCGGCGGATTCAACGATTTCCATCGAGTCATATTCGACAGGGAGCTTGAGGTTGCCCCATTTCTGGAAGCCGAATTTCTCTCCTATACGCACGATCATGCCCTGCGGATACCAGTCGACCTGGTCGAAGATCAGCTCGGTCTGTCCGCCCTTGCGGTCGTAGACTATGGCTTTCTTGCCGCCTTTTTCGATGATACATGGCCATTTGCTGATGTCGACTGCGTCATAGGCGCAGGGAGCGAGCTCGTCGACCGTGCCGTCCCAGCGGATGCGGATGAGTCCGAAGCGGCCGTCTTCGTCCCGGACGTCGACTATCGTCGTCTTGCCTCCGTCGTAGATGCGGTATTCCCCGAAGTGACTGTACTGGAAGGGGATGATAGTGGCACCCTTGTCGTCGATCATGCTTTCCTTACCGTCTTTGTAGAGTTTGATGCGGTTGCGGGCGATGAAACTGAAACTGTCGGCGGGAGCGGTCTCCATCACGCGGAGCTGGCGCTTGCCGGCGGTGTCGACAAGGTGGTAGAGTTCCCATCCTTCGTGGTTCTTGGTCTTGGAGTAAAGGCCGATCGGGCCGGTCTCCTTGCCTCCCCAGCCGAAACGGACGTCGAGGTACTCGAACCTGGTCGTGTACTTGCGGGTGTCGAGGTTGAACAGGGCATATTTGCCGTTATCCTTGATGATGGCATCGTGGGGGCTCAGGAGCCAGATGCGCTCGAACTTGCCTTCAAGAGCGTACTCGTTGTAGGCGCCGTACTCCTTGGCCCGTGCCTTCTTGATGTCCCACTGCCCGAGTTTGGGGTAGATGTTGACATAGTAGTAGAAGTTGGCGGAGTCCGGGGCTGTATTGAGGGCGATATGGATGTCGCTCAGGTCCTGGGCGCAGGCAAGACCTGCGATAAGTGCCAACGCTGCAGAGAGGATCAGTCTTTTCATTTTTTGTTCAAATGGTTATACAGTTCTTCAGTGGCGAGTGCGACCTTGGTTACAGCGAAATCTTCGCCGTAGGGGAAGCAGTAGAGAGTGTCGGTGAGCGTGTTGAGGTCGACGCAGTCGCGGTGCTCACCTATATAATTATATTCAATGTGGACGGAGTATAGGGATTTAGCGGGGATTTCGAGCTTCCAGTCGTGGCCCTCGAAGGTGCCTGTAAGATGGAAACCGTCCATGTCGTGGATCAGGTGACCGTCGCCTATGGTGATGAAACGCTTGGAGTTTGGCAGGGAGTTGACCTTGCACTGCACGTCGAGCTTGTAGGTGCCGGCCTCGACCTCTTCGCGCACGCAGGCGCGTTCCCATTCGTACCAGTCCGGGATATGCGAATAGTAGGTCTCGCCTTCGATGGCTTGCAGTTCGCCGTACTCGGTCATCTCCCATTTGTGGCCGCATGCCTTGCACTCGAGGATGGTGCCGTGGGAGTCCATACGGTACTCCGCACCGCAGTGAGGGCATTTGTAGAGGACTTTGTGAAGCGCGCGTGCGCGGTCCTTCTGGGGCGTGCGGACATGGTTTTCCTTCTGCCACTTGAAGTCGTCGTAAGCGTATGCTTCGCCTATGCGCCGGTTGATCTCTTCGACGCTGAGCTCCTTGACTTCATCCGCAGTAAGAAGGAGTTTGAAGTCGGCTTCGGTCCTGAGCATCTTGCTCTTGGGGTTGGAGCCCTGCCAGAAGGGGGCGTCAACGTGGTGGCCGCGGGTCATGAGGGTCACGACCGGGACCTTGCACATCTTGACGAGTTTGCCGAGCGATTCGGGTAGCACGGCGTTGGTGCCGCAGAGCGAATAACGGGCTTCGGCATAGAGGGTTATGATTTTTCCGCGGTCTAGGACCTTGCGGATATTGCGGATGAGCGAAAGGTCGTTGGTGAATTTGCGCTTGCCGATGCAGCCTATCCAGCGCATGATGCCTTCACGGCCGATGAATCCGTCGATTGCCACCACATAGTATGGCTGGTGGGGGAAGTTGGCGACAGTGGCGACCATGAAGTCGTAGAAGGCGTTGTGGTTGCAGAGGAGTATGTACGGAGGCTTCACTCCCTTCATCCCGATGCGGTGAATCTTGCTGCGGTGCAGCCAGAACACGGGGAAGCAGAGAAGCCATACGAGAGGTCTCAGAAACCATTTTACCGGGACGGGTTCTTTCTGCATGTCAAATCTCTTGACGTCCTGCAGAGGGAAATAGTCGGTCATAGGTATTAGTTTGTATCCCCAAATATAAATAAAGTTGGGTAAACAAAAAAACCGGGAGCATTTCTGCTTCCGGTTCCTTCGTGCGGTAGGTGAGAGTCGAACTCACACACCCCAACGGGCACTACCCCCTCAAAGTAGCGTGTCTACCATTTCACCACTACCGCATTTGGGACTGCAAAAATAGTATGATTTCTTGAATTCGCAAAATTTTCGTGAGATTTTTGTTGTTTCGGCTGTTGTTTCGGCGCCAGATCGTCGTCTCAGTCGGCAAATTCGACTTCCACTTCATCTACGAGGAGGGTGCTGCCGATGGCGCCCTCGAAGGCATCGCCGTTCTTGCTTGATGAGAACACCAGCGTGAAACTGCAGCCCTTGTTCTCGAGCGTCAGCGGGTCGGCGTGATCACCCTCGAATGTCATTTCAAAGCGGGTCCACTCGTCCGTGGGCGGCAGTTCGGAGACTTGTGCCTTGCTTATGATATGGGGGCTGGAGAGAATGTTGTCGCCATGGAGAACGATCTGCTTGCCGTCGGAGTCCTGGCTGCGCCAGAATACTCCGTAGATGTTGGCCTCGTCGGTGCGTCCCGAGATCTCTTTCTTGTTTTTGTCGGTAAAAGTCTTTCCTGGAGTGTACTTATACCATCCGCTTACCTTGATGGGTTCACGGTCTACCGGAACTCCGAATTCGGTGGTTTTCAGCGGGTCGCTCAGCGCTTTGCCGGAATTGAAACTGCCGAGAAACAGGCTGCCTGCCGCGATCGGTTTTCCGGCGAGCGCGCCCAGCGATCCGGAAGATTGAGTGGTCATGCACACGCAGTATCCGTCGCGTCCTTCCGGGTGGGCATAGGTCGGGAACGCCTCCGGCTTTCTTTTCGACTTGACAATAGCAGCGCCGGCATTACCCGAAGCCCAGACACTGTACTTCTCTCCATCTTTTCCCTGTTCGTAGAAAACATGGTAGCCGTACGACGGCTTCGTCTCTTCTGTCCTGAAATGCTCGAAATCAAGCTTTTCGAGCATCTCTGCCGGCATGGTCAGATCCAACTTGACCGGGTTGTCTTTGGAGCAGGCGCAGATGAGCGTGGCCGCGAGCAGTAAGAGAATCGCCTTTTTCATCGTGACTTGCGCTCCTTGATGATATAGATGATACAAGCTATCAGTGTGACCGCCAGAATGACCGGCTCTGCCAGCATGAAGACCGGTGTTGCTCCCTGGGTGAGGGTCACCATCACGGAGGACAGTATGATGAGTTCTATCCCGGAGGTGAGGATCAGAAGGCTGCCCTTGAGGGCTTTTCTGCTTGTCCTGCGGCTGATTCCGAAGGCGATCAGGCAGATGATGAGCCCCGCCAGGGGGTAGAATAGGAGAGTGGTCTTGGACATTGTTCCGCCGGCATTGCCTTCCAGGTCGAAGTGTGCGGGGAGAGTCTCTGCAAGCGATCCCCAAAGGGCGGCAACCGCCACGGCAATCGCGGCTACAGTTATGGCCGGGACCAGCCACCAGAGTTTGTTTGATTTTTCGTTCATGGGTGCAAAGATAGTGATTTATCCGTGTGTAATATCGGCTATTTTACACGCAGGGGGCAGGATGGCCGGGTGGTATAGTAGCGCAGGAAAGAATATGTTTATTGCGATAAACAAATATTAATAAAATTTGTTTATTTGAATAAACAAGTATATTTTTGTGAAAAACCACGATTATGGAACCTTTGTTTGAAAGACATGTTGAGTATCTGACCGATGTCCCAATGGCTTTTGAGAGGGAGCTTATGCGGGCAATCGACTGGGATTCCCGCCTGATTCTCATCCGCGGGCCCAAGGGTGTCGGAAAGTCCACTTTAATGCAGCAGTATCTGCTGAATCATTATGAGGTAACGGACCGGCATGCGCTGTATTGCTCGGCAGATTCTTCCTATTTTTCCACGCATACGCTCGTAGATACGGCTGCCGCATTTGTCCGACAGGGCGGGAAACATCTTTTTATCGACGAGATCCATAAATATGATGGATGGAGCCGGGAAGTCAAAGAAATATATGACCTTTACAAAGGGTTGAAGGTAGTGATGAGCGGCTCATCACTCATTCAGTTGAATGACGGGCAGGCCGACCTGTCCAGACGCCAGGATGTATATGATATGAGCGGCCTCTCTTTCAGGGAATACCTTTGGTTCCGGACTGGGAAAAAGGTAGAGCCGATAACATTGGAACAGCTGCTTTCTGATGCTGCGGCCTTCTGCACGAAGGTGCGCTCTGAATATCGGCCCTTGGAATTCTTTGACGATTATCTGCGGATGGGTTATTATCCATTCTCTTTTGAAAAGAAGAGGACCTACAAGACGCTGATTGAAAATGTAATCTCCTACATCATAGAGACAGAGTTGACCAAATACAGAGGAGTGAGCCCGGAAAACACACGTAAGATCAAGGCTTTGCTACAGGTAGTAGCCGGGATGCTTCCGTATCAAGTGGATATTTCCAAACTATCCAAGAGCGTAAGTATCGATCGCGTTACGCTGATCCGCTACCTGAAGTATCTGGACGAAGCCAAACTTACCCGGAATCTGTTCTCGGAAGTGGATACGATAACGGACCTGCAAAAGCCAGACAAACTATTGCTGGACAATACCAATTTGATATATGCCTATACTGTCACCACTCCTGAGAGAGGTACCTTGCGCGAAGCATTTTTCTGCAATCAACTATCCGCTGCGGGGCACTTGGTGGAGTATGGCGGTATAAAGACGGGGGACTTCCGCATTGACAATTCCCGAATCATAGAAGTGGGAGGAGCGGGGAAGGATTTTTCACAGATCAGTGACGAAGATATTCACAGTGCCGTTTTGGCCGTGGACAATGTTGATGTAGCAAGCGGTAAGAAAATTCCGCTCTGGGCATTCGGGTTTCTGTATTAGATGAGAACGAACCTTGGCTTGTTTTTTGTTCTCTCCTTTTCACACATATATCAAACATTATGAGGCGGTTATCCATTTCTTTCCTTATTGTTCTCCTCTCGGGAGTAGCGTTCGCCCAGACCAAAGCCGAACTGTACGACAGGTTCAGCCGTAGTATTTCCCAGCGTGATTCAACTGCCATAGTCTCGTTGATTTCGGACTGGGAGAAACTGTACCCAGGTGATGCTGAACTTTACTCCGTACGTGCAAACTACTACTTCATGAATGCTATCAGTGAGGTCGTGGTAATGTCAGACAAGGAGCCGACTGACGGTAGAAGGACTCTTGCTTTCCGTGATTCACTGGGGGTGACGAGGTATATGTACTCCGAACCTCAGTATGATGCAGTCAAGATAGGTTTGGCTAAGAGCACCTTGGAGGAAGGAATTGCAAAGTACCCTGACAGATTGGACTTAAGGTTAGGGAAAGTTACTATCCACCTTCGTGCGAACGAAAACACATTGGCGGTACAGGAGATTCAATCAGCATTGGAACGGTCCATCACCAACAAAAACAAGTGGAAGTGGACCCTTGATGCACCTGTCGAAACCAATGGTGTGTCCTATCTAAGAGACTGTGTTCAGGATTACTTCGCTGGTTTTCTCGATACCGATGACATGGCATCAGCCAAGAGTATTATTGAGGCAGCCGTCCGTCTTTACCCCAGGGATGCGATATTTCTTTCTGACAGAGCCGCTATCAGTTATTTCTCTGGTGACTTGAAGGATGCACTCAAGTGGTATCTGTCCTCACGGGAGAACGCCCCTGACGACATGCTGGTCACATACAACATCGCTCGTATCTACGAGGAACTTGGCGACAAACAGAACGCCATCAAGTTCTACCGTATAGTAGCCAACTCCAATGATGAAAACTACGCAGAATCTGCGAAAGCCGAACTGAAAGAGTTGAATGCCCGGTAGCCGCTTTCAACTGAATAAAAGAAACTTACATTTCAAGCAAGTCATAAGTCTCCAGCAACTCCTCCTTGCGTAGCCCGAGATTAGCTCGGGCTGAGCCCTCGCTCGTCTCGTCTGTCCGGGAGCGCGGGATTGGAGGCGCGAAGCGCCGATAGCGGCATCAGCCGCGTGCCGTGAGGGAGGAGCGATGCGACGACCGGAAGGCACCCGCCGGGAGCGTAGCGGAGGCGGCATTGCCCCAGGGGGCAGCTGCGGGTATAATTGACATTTTTGGTTGGTAACCTTGACATTTGTGGTTGGTGTTAAGGTTACTTTTTCTTCTTTTCATCGTTGAAGAAGAGGAA
>CAMNNY010000171.1 GCA_946546175.1 uncultured Bacteroidales bacterium | reverse complement strand
CTACTACTTTTGGGTCGACGAAGTCTCCAAGGGTATTCAGAGCTGGATGTCCGACGACGACCCCAAGGAGAAGGTCAAGCAGGTCCGTTATAAAGATGCCGACGGCAACGACATCGACCGCTGGACGCAGGTCACTGACGATTATCAGTCTTTTGTCAACTCCGTCGACGGGGTCTCCTCTACCTTCGGATACGAGTTCACCCTTTTCTACACTAACTCTGCCAGAGACTACGTGAATGCAGTCGTCACATTGGTCTACAACGGCAGTCCCGCTTATAATGCCGGTCTGAAGAGGGGCGATATAATCGAAAAAGTAGACGGGAGCGCAATTCCCACCAAGAACTACGAGGAGATTGTTACCGGCAAGCTCAAAAACGCCACACACTGCGATCTCGAGCTGAATGACGGCACCAAAGTCAGCATGGATGCAGTCCAGATGTACTGCAATCCTGTCCATATCTGGAAAGTCTTCGACTGCGGCGGCAAGAAGGTTGGTTATCTCCACTTCACCGCCTTCACTCGTGATTCCTGTCAGGACCTCGTGGACGTATGCGCATGGTTCAAGCAGCAGGGGATCAGCGAACTCATCCTCGATCTCCGCTACAACGGAGGCGGTTATGTCGACACTGAAACCGTACTCGCCTCGATGCTCGCCCCCGATGCCAATGTCCGCGCAGGAGATATCTTCATGAAGGAGTTCTACAACGAAGCCCTTACAGAGGCCTGGGGCTCAGATCCGACCAGATTCACCTACCACTTCAATATTGACAAAAAGCACGTAGATACCTCCGAGTCCAACCTCGGTATTACGAAGATCTATGCAATCATGTCCGGGGGCAGCGCTTCGGCTTCCGAGGCCCTCATTTGCGGCCTCAAACCCTACATCGACGTGGAGATTATCGGCCAGCAGTCCTACGGCAAATACTGCACGGGCATTATCCTCGAGGGCGCCAATTGGTATGAGATGTACAAGAAGGAGCTTTCCGCAGCCGAACACAAAAACGGCGTGAGGTATGCCTCCAACTGGGGCATCTACGTGATGATCGGCCGTTACGCCGACTGCGACGGCAATACCCCCTGCATGCCCAGCGGCTTCTCGCCCGACTTCGAGGTCGCTGACGCACCGTTAGACGGCCACCCGCTCGGAGATCCCGATGAGACGATGCTCAAGGCGGCTCTTACCCGTGCGGGCTACCCCTATCCCGCCGCCGTACCTTATGCTCTCGCTTTAAAAACAAAGCCGACCCCTGTTGAGGGACCGGCCTTGCCTAAGAGCGAAACTTTCGGTGTGTTCTTACACTGAAAGCTTATCTTAGTTTCTTGTAACCATAGACTGCGGTATCGCCAAGTTCCTGCTCGATCTTCATCAGGCGGTTGTACTTGCAGATACGGTCGGTACGGCTGAGCGAACCGGTCTTGATCTGGCCGCTGTTGGTAGCGACTGCGATGTCGGCGATAGTGGTGTCCTCAGTCTCACCTGAACGGTGCGAGGTAACGGTGGTGTAGCCGTGACGGTGAGCCATCTCGATAGCGTCGAGAGTCTCGGTAAGCGAACCGATCTGGTTGACCTTGATGAGGATGCTGTTGCCGGCGCCCATCTCGATACCCTTCTGGAGGTACTTCACATTGGTGACGAAGAGGTCGTCGCCAACGAGCTGGCAGCGGCCACCGATAGCCTTGGTGAGCTTGACCCAGCCTTCCCAGTCTTCCTCGGAGAGACCGTCCTCGATAGAGTCGATAGGGTACTTGGTGATGAGCTTCTCGAGGTACTTGATCTGCTGGTCGGTCGAGAGCTTCTTGCCCTTCGGATCCTTCTTCTTGCCGTCCTTGAGCTGCTTGTAGTCATAGTAGAACTTGCCGTCCTCGCCCTTGAAGCAGAACTCGGAAGCAGCGCAGTCCATAGCGATGGTGATATCCTTACCGGGCTCGAGACCAGCGGCCTTGATAGCCTCGATGATGCAGTCGAGAGCGTCGTCGATGCCCTTGAGAGCGGGAGCGAAACCGCCTTCGTCACCTACTGCGGTGGAGCATCCGCGGTCCTTGAGGACCTTCTTGAGAGCGTGGAAAACTTCTGCGCCCATGCGAACTGCCTCAGCCTCGTTGGGAGCGCCGACCGGACGGATCATGAACTCCTGGAATGCGATAGGAGCGTCGGAGTGTGCACCGCCGTTGATGATGTTCATCATAGGGACGGGAAGCACGTATGTGTTGGTACCGCCGATGTAACGGTAGAGAGGGAGGTCGAGATAATTGGCTGCTGCGTGAGCGACTGCGAGGCTGACGCCGAGGATGGCGTTGGCGCCGAGCTTGCTCTTGGTAGGGGTGCCGTCGAGCTCGATCATGGTCTTGTCGATAGCCCTCTGCTCGAGAGCGGACATTCCGAGGATAGCCGGAGCGATGACCTCGTTGACGTTGGCGACTGCCTTGAGCACGCCCTTGCCGAGGTAGCGCTTCTTGTCACCGTCGCGAAGCTCGAGAGCCTCATTCTCGCCGGTAGATGCTCCTGAAGGAACAGCTGCTACACCCTTGATACCAGACTCGAGGACAACCTCGACTTCTACTGTAGGATTTCCTCTGGAGTCGAGGATTTCCCTTCCTGTTACTTGTACGATTCTCATTTTTTCTGAAAAATTATGATGATTTTGTAATTTTTAGCCCAAAAGCCACGCAAATTTAGTAAAAATCCTGTATTAATAATAGAAATATATAAAAAACAGACAGCATCTTTCCCGCCCGGGCTTTCCGGCCGCCAGCCGCGCGCGCCGGCGCGGCGCGATCATGCGATTTCTCCTTTGGGGCGTTCGAAGTGCACAAGGTGGAACTGAAGTGCCCGGACCTTGTGCGCCAAAACACGCTGTAATGCCGTTTAACGCCCAAGGTCCCCCACCTTCGATTCCACCTTGTGCACTTCCGGGGAGGACTTATCCACTAAAACCACCGCAGAGGGCTGATTTTCTGGATAAGTCCGGCAGATGGTTAGTAAAACGGCAGTTTTGCTGACGGAATGGGTGTTCGAAAGTGATTTGGTTAGTAAAATGCCCCATTTACTGACGGAATGGGTGTTCGAAGGTGATTTGGTCAGTAAAATGGCCGATTTACTAACGGGAAAGAACATCAGATGTGCAACCACCGGTCTTTTGCGGAAACACTGCGCATCCGAAGGCGCTACCATCACTCCTACGCGATTAGCAAGTCGCGGGCGTGAGTGTCCGCGGGGCTCGGTGGTTTCGTCGGTTTTCGCCAGTTACCGCGCCGGCCTGACGAGTGCGACAGGCTCGCAAGATCGACTGGGCAAGCGTGAGCGAGCGGACTACCAGGGTAACTGCCGAAAACCTCCGCTCCCGCCGAGCGGACTTTTTGGCCTGCGCCCAAGGCGCTCGCGCCACTCGCGCGGAACCGGGAGATGGGTGCGGAGGGCGTGCTACACGCGGGGGCTTCGTGGGACGAAGCGGTGAGGGGGCAGAGTAGTATAAAAATTTATCAGAAAATCGCCGGTCGGAGCCGGCGATGACAGAAAACGATGAAATATGAACTGAGCCTGTGATAACAGAAAACAATGATACCTGAGCGGGGTCGGCAACGACGGGGGGGCAGAGATGCCCGAACAGGGTCTGGCAGGATAGAGCAGGTCGCGCGTGACAGAACAGAGAGGATCAGGTATGATGGTGCTGCTGCCAGGAAGGACTAGACAAAGAAGAGGCCCCGATCGGTTAAGACGTCGGGGCCTCGAAGGAAAAGTTCAGTGAAGTTTAACTACTTTTTGAATGCGTCCCAGTAGTCGAACATCCGGATGTGGCAGAGGTCGAATACGAAGAGGCCGTCGGAGTTGTCAAGAAGGGTCTGGGCGATCTCCGGGAGGATGTCGGCGCGGCCGCCTTTCTCGAAGCCCTTTCCGTTGCCGATGTCGGGGCCGATGGCGAAAGGAGTGTCGCCGCAGATACGCTTGCGGCCGAGCTTTGCAAAACCTTCCATCGTCCACTCTCCGTCGCCGTGGATATTGTCGGCGGGACCGTATGCACCCAGAATCAGGAAGTCGACGAGGTTTGCAAATCCGGTAGCCTGGTATTCGGGGGTGGCCCACCAGAAAGTCTTCTCCTCTTTTGCGAGGTCATACTTGGGGCTTGTCCAGTTGACACCGCTGCGGTAGTATTCGGAGAACCATGCACCGACGTAGACTCCTATTTTGAGTTTCGGGGCTTTGGCGTGGACCGTCTCCACGCACTCGCCCACGAAGTCGTGGATGACCTTGCAGCGGTAGGTGAGCCACTTGACGTCGAGCTCATCGGGATCCCAGTCAATCCAGATGTGGCCGGGGCCCTTGAGGACGGGCCACCTTTCGGGCTCGCGTCCGAGATACTCGCTGAATCCCTTGTATGCCGATTGGGTATAGCCTGCATCGAGAGCGTAGTCATCGAAGCGGCAGCGGTCGAGCACGATACCATCGAGTTTCTTGTAGGCGGCGAGATCTTCGAGCATCTTAAGGAGGAACTCCTGCACGTCGCGGTTGGTCGGGTCGAGGAAACGTCCGCCGATGGTTGACTTGTTGTCAGCGAAGTTGACGAGATTGCCGTCAGGAAGAAGGTCGACAGCACACCATTCCTTGAGTTCGGGGTGGTCGTAGACCATGCCTTCGGGGCCTGCGGAAGCAGACCACCATCCACCGACCATCATGTTGACTCCGGCCATTACCTTAAGTCCGGCTTTGTGGCCGGCGTCGATAAATGCCTGGAGGTAGTCGAAGTCGGCCGTTCGCGGAGAGTATTTGTGGCCGCCGTCGTGCCAGCGGGCGATCTGCCTGAGCTCGGGCGCCACGCTCGACTTGAAGAGGACATCGCCGCTGGTAGGCCTGACGTCTACTACGATCTGGGTGAATCCGGCATCGGCGATGCGCTTGCAGTCATTGATAATGTTTTCCTGGGACTCGAAATAGTAGTCCGACGATGCACCCGCCTCTATCCAGAGGATACGGGGCTTTTGCTCCTGCCTGGAGCAGGCTGCAAGAGCCAGCACCGAGAGCAGGAGAATTGCTTTAACTATGAATTTGTGCATATTTGTGAGGTTTCGCTACGCGAAGATAGCGAAAAATCCTCACAACTCGCGTATCAGAATGAATAGCCAAGAGTGACGAGCAGACTGCCGCCAAGAGATTCTGAAGCTAAAAGATACGCTGCATCCAGGCTGATGCCTGCAAAAGTCACCCCGAGACCTGCAGAGGCGTGCGAAGGGATGACAGCACCGGCGCTACCGTAGTTGTATCCGGCCATCAGGCGGACAAACTCATTGTACTCGACTCTGACACCCGCAGCTGCGTTGATTCCGCTGCTGAAGATGTAGTAGTCGGCATCGGCATACGCCCCGTAAGCCAATGAATCACCGGCTTTGCCTTCGTAGGCAAGGGAGATTCTGGCTGAAGTCGGAAGATTGAACACATCTCCGGATGCGGAGTAAACGGGGGTTCCGACCGACAGCACCCCGAGTCCTGTCTTGAATCCGCCAAAGGATCCGATCAACGACACGTCTCCGGAGATTGTTCCGTGGCTTTGGCCCTCGGCAATAGTCTCTCTTGCGGAGTGAACGTTGACACCTGCCGACAGGAAAGGCAGAATCTTATAGGCCGCACCCACGTTGAGGATGTACTGGCCTGGGGTAAAGGTTCCGGTTTTGGCACCGGCAGCTGAGTATACGTCGTAGGGCTTGCCTATTCCGTAGCTTGCTCCTGCTGTGAGGCCAAGGCGTTCTCCCAGCCTCAGGCTGAGACCGGCATTGATATAGCCTGTACCGCTTGGAGTCCAGTTCTGATAACCGGCTGCGGCGCTAAGGCGTGAGTCGCTCTCTACGCTGAGAGCTGCATAGTCGAAAGACGCCCAAGCAGCGGAGGCGCCGGAAAGGGTTCCGGCGCCAGCCATTGCTTCACGGGAGGCATCATGTCCGATCCTTACGAAAGGAAGAGCCTCGCTCGTCTGCGCTGATACCCGGGTAGATATCAGCGCAAGGGCGAAAAATAGAGGTAGTTTCTTAAGAAACATCAAAAGCTTGGTTATTTACGAACTTTTCCTGCAACCTTGAAGGTCTTGAGGCTCTTTTCAGAGGGGCAGACGATGCCGCTCTTTGCGGAAAGGGTGGCAGGTGCTTCCTCTACGACGCGAGTGAAGTCACTCAGAACAACCGCATATCCTGCAGCATATCCTGTCGATTCTCCGGCTTCGGTTACGATATTTCCGCCGAAGAGAAGATTATCTTCTTCAGGAATAGCGGGAATTGTAAATGCGGAGAGGGTGTTCTTGTCTTCGCTAAGATTGAAGCCCCATGATTCGAGATCGTCATTTGACTTGTAATAGAAAGCGCAGAGAAGTATCTGGCAATTACCGTCAA
>CAMNNY010000170.1 GCA_946546175.1 uncultured Bacteroidales bacterium | reverse complement strand
GTTCGACACAAAGTTCAAGTTTGGCGACATCGTCTATATAATGATCACGAAAGCCGGACTCAAGCGGCTTACTTCTTATCTCGGAGTTAGCGATATCGACGTCGATCAGGTGATGATTGTGGGCGGAGGCACGGTCGGCACGATGACGGCGGCTTCGCTCTTTGGCGATGTGCCTGATATCAAGGTGGTAGAGGTTAACCGCGACCGTTGCGTTGTGGTCGATGAGATTCTCGACGACAGCATCCTCGTCGTGAACGGCGATGGCCGCAATCCGGACTTCCTCCTGGAGGAAGGAATCAGCAACTACGATGCTTTCGTGGCGGTGACCGGCAACGACGAAGCTAATATCCTCGCCTGTGTGGCTGCAAAGAAGTTCGGAGTGGCGCGCACGATTGCGGAGGTAGAGAACATCGAGTACGTGAGTCTCGCAGAGGAGATGGGCATCGACCTGGTAGTCAATAAAAAGCTGTCTTCCGCCAGCCTCATCTTCAAGATGACCCTCAGCGACAGGGCCAAGTTCATACGCTACATGAGCGGCACGAAGGCCGAGGTGCTCGAATACACCGCAGGGCCCGGAAGCGCGGTCACGAAGGCGCCGCTTCGCGATATCGAGTTCCCCGAAGGGGCGGTCGTCGGCGGAATCATCCGCGGCCAGGACGCCTTTATCGCGATCGGCTCGACAGTTATCCAGGATGGCGACAGGGTGGTGGTATTCGCCCTTCCCGGCGCTATCAAGTCAGTAGACAAAATGTTTAAGTAACAGATATGGGAATACGTGAACAGTTCGCATCGCTCGATGCGGTAAACCTTAACCTCGGAGGCGGCACCGGCCTCGTGATGAGCATAGTGCTCGGCCTCATAATGTTCGGCATCGCCCTCAGCATCAAGCCCAAGATGCTTGCCGAAGTCTTTACCAAACCGAAGTCCATCCTTACAGGTGTGATCCTTCAGTGGGTTGGACTTCCGCTTGTGACCTTCCTGCTCATAATGATCCTCAATCCGCTGCTCACCCCTATGGTCTGCCTCGGAATGATCCTCGTGGCTTGCTGCCCGGGAGGCAACATTTCGAACTTCATGAGCACCTTCGCCAAGGGCAACATCGAGCTTTCGGTGAGCATGACGGCGGTGGCTACGGTTGCAGCTCCGGTTGTGACTCCGCTCAACTTCTGGATCTGGGGCAATCTCTATCTGAAGTATGCCGGCAGGGTAGGCGATCTGGTGATCCCTCAGCTCGTGATACCGTTCTGGGATATCTTCAATACCGTATTCCTGATTCTCGGCGTGCCGATCGTGCTCGGAATGCTGTTCGCGCATTTCCTGCCGAAGGCGACCGAGAAGATTAAGAAGCCCTTCTCGATTTTCTCGCTCGTGGTCTTCGTGGTGATGGTGCTTGGCATGTTCATCCCCAACTGGCAGCTGTTCGTGAAGTACATCATCTTCATCTTCCTGCTCGTTCTTGTCCACAATGCCTGCGCATTCGGCACCGGTTTCGGCGGGGCGACGCTCATGAAACTCCCGCCGCGCGACCGCAGGTCGGTGACCATCGAGGTGGGCATACAGAATTCCGGCCTCGGACTCACGCTCCTTCTCAATCCGGCCATCTTCAAGCCTGAGATCTGGAACAATCCCGAAACCGGAATCATGTACGGTGGAATGCTCTTCGTCACCGCCTGGTGGGGAATCTGGCATATCATCTCCGGCCTGACGCTCGCGAGTATCTTCAGGGGCAGTAAGCTCCCTGACGAGGCTTAGTCCTTGCAGCAGCCTTCGCCTTTTTCGCAGCAGCCTTCGCCCTCACCGTGGCAGCATTCGTGCTCGCCTTCGCCCTCGTGCTTGTGGCATTTGCCGCCATTCTTCTTGCAGCAGTGCTCCTCACGGGGAAGATACTCGCCGTGGAGTCCTTCGGTGAGTTCTTTCTCGGTAGCTTCACGCACTGACACGACCTTCCCGCTGAAGTTCAGAGTCTTGCCTGCCATAGGGTGGTTGAAGTCCATAGAGACGGCGTCTTCCTTCACTGCAGCCACCGTGCCCTGGAGCACGTGACCGTCCTGGTTCATCATAGGGATGGTGCGGCCTACGACCAGAAGGTCGCGGCGTACTTCTCCGTCAATCATAAACGCGGCGAGGGGGATGTCGATCACCTGCTGGGGGTTGTGGACGCCATAACCCTCCTCGGGGCTGAGGGTGAATGCATATTCTTCGCCCGGCTCCTTGCCTGCAACTTCCTCTTCGAAGCGAGGAAGAAGCATGCCGGTCCCGTGGATGTATTCAAGGGGTTTTTCCGTTGAAGCGCTGTCGGCTACCGCGCCATCAACTACGAGGGTGTAGCTAAGTGCTACCACTTTGTTCTTTTCTACTTTCATATACTGTTTTTGTTAATTGTTTCTTGTTTCTTGTTTCTTGTTAGTTGGTGCAATATCAGACTCATAGTCGCCCGTCGCTTCGCGACCCTATTCCGGGCAAAGGGCGCCTCTGAGTCTGATACTGCACCAATGCGACAATCCGGGCAAAGGGCGCCTTTGATACTGCACCAATGAGATTTCTACCCACTGAAGTCGACATCATGGAAAGCGATAGTAGGGATGAGTTTCGCCAGGCAAGGGCGGGCGTCGTCGCCGGCGGCGAGAAGGCCCTTCCAGAGCTCGCGGAAGTTGCCGGTGACCAGCATCCCGCTCACGGGACTCTTGATAACGCCATTCTCGAAGCGGAACCCTTCGATCCCGTAGGAGAAGTCGCCGGTGGCGGAGTTGCAGTTGCCGCCGTTGAAGCCGGTAACGAGTATGCCTTCGCCGCACATGGCGAGAATGTCGTCCCGCTTAAGCCCCGGCTTGGGCCAGGGCATCAGGTGGGCCCTGGTGCAGTCTTCGACCGTGGGCGCAATCTCCATCTTCTTTGAGATGTACGTGTTGATGAAGTACTGCTTCACCTCACCGTTTTCGATGACGGGTCCCGGAACGGTCGCGACGCCTTCGGAATCGAACAGACGCGAGCCCGACTGGCCCTTGATGTGGCAGTCGTCGATGATGGTGAGGCCTTCGCTGAAGACCTTCTGCCCTAGGGTGTCCGCCATAAAGGAGTTGCCTTGCTGGAGCGCATAGCCGCCGAGGGCGTTAAGGACGGGAGTGACCAGTTTGGAGGCTACTTCGCTGTCTACGACCATGTTGTACTTTCCGCTCTTCGCGGGCTTCGAGCCGATCTGCGCGGCAGCCTTTTCGAGAGCCTTCCTTCCCGTAGAGGAGGCGTCGAGCCCGCAAAGCAGCGGGGAAGACTCCCACCAGCATCCGCTGTACTTCGCCCCGTCCGGGGCTTCGATGGTCACCTCCGTACCGTATTCGAACGAGGTCTCGCTGTGGCGGCAGTAGAGACCGTTCGAGTCGATCGTTATCGAGTCGAATTCGGAGTCGCTGTATTCTCCTTCTTCGGAGATGAGCTTGAATCCTTCCGTCTTGGCGCCGAACACTGCGGCATCGAGGGCGCGGCGCGAGCGGCTGTCGGCGTCGAGGCCGGCGTACTCGGGGTCGTAGAGCCCGAGCTCGTCGCCCGTTAGGGCCGACTTGCAGCACCTCGCCGCGTCCGGCAGGTCGCGCAGCGGATCCTCTGCGAGGATGCGCGTCATCGCGACCGCCTTGCCGATGAAATCTTCCAGGCTGTCTTCGCTGAGCTGGTTGGTCGAAAAGGTGCCGAAGCGCCCGTCTACGAAGAGCGTAATCGACAGACCGCGGTCGAGGCAGTGGGACACTTTGTCTATCTGCCCGTCGAGGGTGCTGATTATATCCGATACGCTCTTGGAGAGAGCGACCCTGCATTTGGCTGCGCCTTTGCGCTTTGCGATTTCAAGCGCCCGGCGGGCGAGTTCTATTTCGTATTGTTCTATCATTGTGCTCCTCCTACCGTAAGATTCTTGATAAGGACCGAAGGGATGCCGCAGCTCACGGGAGCGCTCTGCCCCTTGCCGCAGGTCCAGCGGCCCGGGTCCACCTTGAGGTCGCCCGCTACCGCCACTATGTCGGCGAGAGCCTGCGGACCGTTGCCTATGATGTTGATGTCTTTGACCGGCATTGTAAGGCGGCCGTTTTCGATGAGGAATCCGCTCTTGACGTAGAAGGTGAAATCGCCTTCGCCGATCTTGACTTCTCCGTTGGCGAATTCGTCGACGTAGATGCCGCTGCCCGCCATCTTGATGAGGTCTTCGAGAGTGCCGTCAGAGCCGCTTTCCATGTAGGTGGAGCGCATCCTCGGGATGGGGTTGTAACGGAACGACTCCCTGCGGCCGTTGCCCGTGGGGGCTACGCCGTAGTAGCCGGCGCTGATGCGGTCGTGCAGGTACGATGTGAGCACTCCGTCTGTGACCATATAGGTCTTCTGTCCGGGTACTCCCTCGTCGTCGTAGTTGCAGCTACCCCTGAAGTAGGGGAGTGTGGCGTCGTCGACTATGTTGATGCCTTTGCGGCATACCTGCTGTCCGATCTTGCCAGCGAATATGGACTGTCCCTTGCGGTTGAAGTCGGCCTCGAACGCATGGCCCATCGCTTCGTGCAGAAGGATGCCGGACGCACCTGCGCCCATCACCACGCTCATCTGCCCGCCTGCGGGCCTGCGCGCTTCGAACATCGCGTCAATTCCGCTTGTTGCCTCTGTCGCCACGGCGTCGATGAGTTCGTCGGTGAAGAATTCTGCGCCCATCCTGAAGCTGCGTGACGCGCTTTTGGTCTGGACCGAGCCTCCGGATATGTAGACTACCGAGACGCTGAGGCTAGCCATCGGACGGATGTCGGAGGTGAGCTCGCCGAGCGAATTGTACATGAGGATCTCGCTGACGGAGTAGCCCAGAAGTGCGATTACCTTCGAGACACGGCTGTCCGCCGCCTTGATCTTCGATTCGAGCCTCATAAGGCCCGGAACGAATTCGGCGGGGTCTGCGATGCGCCAGTCGCGCCTAATTGGATAATAATCAGGCCTTTGCGCGGACATGGATGTAGGCTGTATCGCAAGTGCTTTGGTGCTGCCGCCTCTCATTGCAATTGCTGATGCTGCCTTGGCGGCCTCAAGCAAAGCCTGCATGTCGGTCGATTCGGCGTAGGCGTAGCCCGTCTTTTCGCCGTCAAGCACGCGGATCCCGCAGCCGTAGTCGACCGTGTATCCGCCCGAGGAGACCTCCCCGTCGCGCAGCATGAGATTCGAAAGGGTCGTATTTTCGAAGTAGAGATCGCAGTATGTGCCGCCGTGGCGCAGGGCCTCACTCGTCAGCCTCTGCAAGTCCTTCGGGTGGATAGCAAATGTCTCTGATAGTATTGTATCGTTGTTCATCTCTGATGAAAGTGTCAATGTTGTTGCTCTCTGCGACCACCGTGAAGGGCGTCTTGGTGTTGTCTGCGAGTATCCAGCGGTCGCAGACGGGGGCGTAGATCTCGAAGAAGTACTTCAGGCCCATCACGTAGCGCCGGCGTACCACATCCTCGGGGATGTTGTGCCCTCCCGCTGCGACTCTCGCCTGCACGCGCTTGATGGCGAACTCCGGGGTGCTTACCCAGAAGTAGAGCAGGGTGACGTTGTAGCCGAGATCCTTGGCCTGGTTGATTATGCCCAGCAGGGAGCGGGTGGCGAGGGTGGTCTCGATGCTGAAACTTGCGCGTTTGGACAGCAGATAGCGGATCTTCAGGAGCATGTACCGGCTGGCCGATACCGACGCGGCCGACGGATTGAACGGCGAGAGGCTCTTGGCGAACTCGTCGGAGTTGACGAATTCGCGGCACTTGAGCAGTTCCGGGAGAAGAGTGTACGATGCCGTAGTCTTCCCGGAACCGTTGCATCCGGCGAGTATGTAAAGCCTCGGCATCCCTGACTACTCGGGGATGTTTGCGAGGACGTCCTTGAGGTAGTCCCAGATCTTGCTCACCGAGGGGATGTAGCAGCGCTCGTCGGGGGAGTGGGGGCTGAGCAAGGTAGGGCCGCAGGAGACCATGTCCCAGTGGGGATATGCGCCCGAGAGGATACCGCACTCCAGGCCGGCGTGGATGGCCATGACTTTGGGCTCCTCTCCGAACTTGCGCTCGTAGACTTCCTTCATCACCTTGAGGATTGCGGAGTTGGGGTTGGGTTTCCAGCCTGAGTAGGCTCCGTCGAAGGTGGTGGTTGCGCCTGCGAGATCAAACACGGCCTTCATCTTCTCTGCGAGGGCCATCTTGGCTGTGTCGACCGACGAGCGGAGGAGGCTCTTGACGAACCACTTTCCGTCTGCTACTTTTACCATAGCCATGTTGGTTGAGGTTTCGCAAAGGCCGGCGACGGAAGCGCTCATGCGCTCTACACCGTCGGGGCAGGCGAGGATGGCGCGGACGATGCGAAGGGCGTCAGCGTCTGTGATGCATTCTGCTGCCTGGGCGGCTGCGGGTTCGAAGACGACCTGCATGTCGGGGTCGGTCTCGGCGTATTCGCTCTTGAGCACCTCGGCGAGTTTGCAGATAACAGCCTTGGCAGAGGCTTCATCCTTAACGAGCAGCGTTGCGAAGCACTCGCGGGGGATGGCGTTGCGGAGGGTGCCGCCTTCGAGGCAGACGAGCTTGAGGTCTTCCGACTTCAGGGCTTCGAGCAGGATGCGAGTGGCTACCTTGTTGGCGTTGGCGCGGTAGAGAATGATGTCCATGCCGGAATGGCCTCCCTGGCAGCCCTTGACGGCGAAGTTGTAGGTCTTGTAGCCTGCGGGTGCTTTTACTGTCTCGTAAGTGCCTTCTGCAGATGCGTCGACACCGCCGGCGCAGCCCACGTAGAGCTCGCCTTCGGTCTCGGAGTCGAGGTTGATAAGGATGTCGCCTTTGAGTACGCCGGGCTTGAGGGCCTGGGCGCCGGTCATTCCGGTCTCCTCGTCGTAGGTGACCAGGATCTCGATGGGACCATGGGGAACGTCTTTGGACTCTGCAACAGAGAGAGCGAGGGCTACTCCCAGGCCGTCGTCGGCGCCGAGGGTGGTGCCGCAGGCCTTGATCCAGTCGCCTTCGATCTTGGTCTCAATCGGGTCGGTGAGGAAGTCATGCTTTACGTCGGAGTTCTTCTGGGGAACCATGTCCATGTGGCCCTGGAGGATTACGCCTTTGCGGTTTTCGTAGCCGGGGGTGGCGGGGACGCGCATTATAACATTGCCGGTGTCGTCGGGGAAAGCTTCGATGCCGTGGTCTTTGGCCCAGTCAAGAAGGTATGCGCGGATCTTTTCTTCGTGTTTCGACGGACGTGGAATGCGGGTTATTCCGTAGAAGTTGTTCCAGACTATCGCTGGATTAAGGTCTTTGATGGTCATATCGTATGTGTTTTATGTTTATTGTTCTGTTTTGTCTAAGGTTATGCCCCTTCGTCGCCCGTCGCTTCGCGACCCTATTCCGGGCAAAGGGCGCTTCAGGGGCACAACCTCTTTAGTCATACAGAGGATAAGTGGCTTCAATGCCAAGCTGATAGACCGGGAGCCTGACACTGAGGACTTCGTAGGCTCCGTCGGTGAGGGTAAGCTCGCAGATGGCCGGGATTCTGTAGGTGATATATTGGTGAGGATGCTTCTTGGCTGAAGCGGTGGCCGGCTCTGCCTGGGCAATGGGCTCGGCCTTCACGGTCAGCTCGAAGACGCTTTCTGACGAATTCGAAGGCTTTACGGGGCCCATCGTACCGTCGAGGGTGAAGACCCGGAATGTGCCTTCTTGCTCGGGGATAACGGTAAAGACGGCCTTCTTCGTCGTGAAGCGGGTCTTTCCGGTAAAGAGCGTGAGCAACTCTTTTTCGAGTCGGTTGATCTCCTTGACGGCGGCTCCTAGTGCTTCGCCGGAGTATGAGGCGTCGGTATCTCCGGTGATGATTTTCTTCCTCTGATCGCGGAGTTCGAGTATCGTTTCGGCCTTGTCTTTGGCCTCGAGATAGAGCGAGTCTACAGGCTCAACTTCGACATAGACGATGGAGGAAAAGACGTTGCCAAGCGAGTCGGTGGTGGTAACGACACGCTCTTCGTAGACGCTCGGCTTCTGGGGCTTTTCTGCCGGTTTGGGCGATGAGGGGGCGCTCCAGCCTTTGACTTTGCCGCCCGCTTCGGGAAGCGAGAATTCATGGCTGCAGACGAGCCCCTGCTTGGTGAGTTCAGTGTAGAGGGGGCGCGAGTTGCCGTTCAGGGTGAGCGTGTAACGCCTGCTGAGGTCGGCCTCGGAATTGCTGCGTATTTCAACCTCTGAGAGCTTGTTTACTACAGTGTCGCTGAGGCAGACATCGAGATTGAGAAGTTCTTTGGCGTAGGACGCGTATTTGCCTGCGGTAAAAGCCTCCTGTTTGGCAGTTACCTCCACCATGATGGCAGTTTTCGGCAGGGCGTATGTCACTTCCTGCGCATGCAAGGGTGCGGCGGCGAGCATCAGGCCGGCGGCCGCTATGATGATTCTACTCTTCATTTTCGGGCATTTTGTGCCATCTGCGGTGAGACCAGAGGTAGTTCGCCGGGTCGGCGCAGATGTCTTCTTCTATGTATTTGTAGTATTGGTCGATTATCTGCTGTTCGGAGAGGGTGCGGGCGTCGTCTGCGATGGTCTTGAGCTCGAGGATGTACTTTTTGTGTCCCTTGCCGCGTCGGATCGAGAGGTAGACTATCGACATCCCGAGTTTGCGGGCAAGCGCGGCCGCCGCGGTCATCGAGCGGGTCTTGCGGTGCATGAAATCGACGACCGTCCAGCCTTTGGAGATGCCGTAGGGCCACTGGTCGGTGCAGAAGAAGTAGTTGAGTTTCTCTTCTTTGTGCTCGAGCACGTGGCGAAGGATCGATGAAGACTCCACGTAGTTGCGCTCGTAGCCGCTTCCCAAAGCATGGATTCTGTTGTACTTCATGATATCCTCCCAAACGGGATCGGACAGCCTCTTGTAGACATTGACGGTGTTTTCTGCCGTCAGCGGGGGAGTCTGGCCGCCGTAGTCGAACCACGGGAAGCCGGGAAGTATCTCCCAGTTGCCGCAGTGGGCGAATACGAACATCGCGCTGCCTGGCAGTGCCGCGATTCTGTCCAATTCTTGGGGATTGACTACCGTGGCTATTCTGGAGCGGCGGATCCTGCGCGCACCGCTGCCCCCGAACCAGATGGCCTCGGTGATGATCTGCCCGAAGTGGAGGTAGAAGCCTCTGAAGATCTTTTTCTTGTCTTTCAGGGTCTTTTCCGGGAAAGCCTTGTCGATGTTGTCCCAGACGATTTTGCGGCGGTAGCGCACCACCACGCGCGTGAGCCATCCCACGATGTGCGCGTTGAGATGATGCACTCCGAGGGGCAGCACTGAGACGATGCGCAGAAGCGCTTTGACAAGAAATTTCTTCATTCCCCCAAATTTAACAATTTATTAGTAAATTTGCCCAATTGCAGATAACACAAATTATATTCAGATATGTTCAAAGGTCAACCTAAAGGTCTGTTTGCCCTTGCTCTTGCCAACACTGGCGAGCGCTTCGGCTACTACACCATGCTTGCCATCTTCCTGCTTTATCTGCAGGCCAAGTTTGGCTTCTCGGCTGCAACAGCCGGTCAATTCTATGCAATCTTCCTTGCCGCAGTTTATTTCATGCCCGTTATCGGAGGTATCCTCGCCGACAAGATTGGCTACGGCAAATGCGTCGTCACCGGCGTCAGCGTCATGTTCCTCGGCTATGTGTGCCTCGCAATTCCGACTCCGGCCTCGGGCCTCGGCATCGCCTTCATGATCGCCGCCCTTCTGCTTATCGCAGTCGGTACCGGACTCTTCAAAGGCAATCTCCAGGTGCTCGTGGGCAATCTCTACGATGACCCGAAGTATTCGGCCAAGCGCGATTCCGCCTTCAGCCTCTTCTACATGGCAATCAACATCGGCGCCATGTTCGCCCCTTCGGCTGCTACCGCCATCGTCAACAGCAAGCTCGGCGCTGCCGGCCTCATCTACAAGGGTGATATCCCTGCCATGGCCCACCAAATTCTGGCAAGCGATATGTCCAACGCGGCTGCCCTCGAAGGCTTCAAGGCCGCTATGCCCGGCCAGGATATCGTCGGCCAGATGAGCCTTACGGAGTTCAGCTCGTACTATATCGATCAGCTCTCGACTGCCTACAACCTCGGATTTGCGGTTGCATGCGTCTCGCTCATCGTTTCGATCGCTATCTATTTCTCCTGCCGCGGCTGGTTTAAGCACGCCGATGTCAATGCAAAGCAGGCAAAGGCCGCCGGCAATGCCGAGGCTGTCGAGCTTACCCCCAAGCAGACAAAGGACCGCGTAGTGGCTCTCGTGATGGTGTTTGCAGTCGTTATCTTCTTCTGGATGGCGTTCCACCAGAACGGCTCTTCGCTCACATACTTTGCGCGTGACTACACCCAGGCTACCGTCGCCGGACCTCTTCGTGTAGGCTTCAATATCTGGTCGCTTGCGCTGATCGCCGTCTCTGTCTACACGCTTTTCGCCGTGTTCCAGAGCGAATCCGCCAAGTCGAAGATTATCTGCGGCGCAGTCACGCTCCTTCTCTGGGGCGGCGCGTATGCCCTCTATAGCGGCATGCCCGAGGTGGTCAGCATCCTTCCTCAGCAGTTCCAGCAGTTCAACCCGTTCTTCGTGGTAGCCCTTACCCCCGTGTCGATGGCTATCTTCGGCGCTCTCGCCAAGAAAGGCAAGGAGCCTTCCGCTCCCACCAAGATTGCTCTCGGTATGCTTGTCGCCGGCCTTGGTTACCTGATCATGCTCCTCGCTTCTTCCGGTCAGCCCGCACCTTCGACCCTCAACGGTGCAGTCTCGCCCGACCCCGTGGTCCCGACCTATCTTATCAGCACTTACCTTGTGCTCACCTTCGCCGAACTCCTGCTTTCTCCTATGGGAATCAGCTTCGTCACCAAGGTCGCTCCTCCTAAGCTCAAGGGCCTCATGATGGGCCTCTGGTTCGCTGCCACCGCTATCGGCAACTACCTCAGCTCCATTCCTTCGATGCTCTGGGACAAGGTTCCGCTCATCGCTAACTGGACCATCCTGATGGCGCTTTGCTTCATCGCCGCCCTCATCATGTTCTCGATGCTCAAGAAGATCAACGCCGCCACCGCAGAGTAGTTCCGCGGTAGGTCCATACTGATTTGCCCGGCGGGTCCTGGTTCTACCACCCAGCCGGGTTTGTTTTTGGCTTTCGTCGGGGGTTGGCTTCGGCGGTTTTTGGCCTTTCGGCGGTTTTTTGGCTTTCGTCGGGGGTTGGCTTCGGCGGTTTTCGCCCTTTCGGCGGTTTTCGCCAAGTAGCTGCCAGGGGTATCCCCGTCACAGACCATTGTAAGGCACATCGGCTGGCAGCTACCCCTCATTTGGGCTCCTGCTGCCAGGGTCGCCCCATCTACAGGTAGTTGTGAGGCATATTGGCTGGCAACTGTTTGGCGGAAAAGCGACTTGGCGCTTTGAGGCCGCGAGGTATCGAGCGGCCGGGCTTCCAAGGCCCCCGCCCTGGTTATGGCGGGGGG
>CAMNNY010000169.1 GCA_946546175.1 uncultured Bacteroidales bacterium | reverse complement strand
TTGGCGTAGCTCGAGAACGATGTGGTGTGGCTTGGAGAAGGGAGGAAAAGCCCGCGTACGGCTACCTGCTGCGCTTTTGATGCGTTGAGGACGTACTGCGCCGCCGCACCGTCGGATTCCCTGCGAAGGAAGATCTTAGCCTTCCGCTCCAGATTGAACTCGCTTCCGCTCAAGGGGTCGGAAATAATCCCCTCGGGCAAAGTGAATTCGAGAGACACCGCGCTCAGATCCGCGCCGTAAGGGAAGAGGAGTTCTGCCTCCCCTTCCCCGAGATTAATCTCTGCGGCGGGATACTGCGGCGCAGTGAGTGAGAGAATCTTAAGCTCGGGCAGCACAATGCCTTGAGTCGTATCGACAGGATCGACGGTACCTGCGGTATCGACCTGGTCGACCGGGCCTGCGGGAGTCGGCTGGACGGATGGTCTGCATGAGCCCATCAACAAGGCGGTAAGGAGCAATAAGATTCTCATTCTCATAGCGTTTTTGAGTGTTTACTTTTCGAGTTTGAACAGGGAGACACCTCCGTCGGCAACCACAGCCGCGATATAGGTCTCACCATTGATTACGCGGACTGTACAGTCAGCGACGGAGTTTCCTACGGCGTTGCCTGCAATCGGGCACTCATTGGGATCGCCGATACCATACCTGAAGATATGATTCGAATCGAGTGCCTTCAGCGATTCGGCAAGGGTCTCTCCGGTAAGGGCGGCAATGCGGAGGCTGCCATCGGTGAGGCCGGCCTCGAGGTGCATGAATGCCATGTAGTTCTTGTCGTTGAACGAGAAGAAGTTGAATCCCTGGTCGGTCGAGCCGAACACGAGAGAGGTCTCATCCGCATATGACTGTGTCCAGGTATCACCGCTGACAGTATATGAGATGGGCTTGGTTCCGGAGACGGTGGCAAGCGTCTCTGTGTCGCTGTAGCGGTAGATCTGGCCGTAGGTTCCCTTGCCCATGTCGCCGAGGGTAACGACGCTGGGAGACTGGCTCACCACGCCGTCCTTTATCTTGAAGATATAGAGCTTACGGGGTGTGCCGGTAGTTGCGAGGAAGGTGATCTCACCGTCCTTCCATGTTCCGGATACACTCATCTTGTCGCCAAGACGCAGGCCGTCGGCATTCAGATACGTAAGCACGGCTGTAGGCTCGCTGTCGGCGCTGTCCCACTTGTAGACTTTGAGCTGCTGGTCGTTTTTGACGACGAGGTTGCACTCGAGGATCTTGGTGCCGCCCTCTCCGTCGGGGATGGTGCGGATAGCAGATAGGGCGTGGGTACCGCCATCGACAATTGCGGTGGAGAGCCTCTTGACGATAGAGCCGTCACTCAGATTGAGAACATAAGCGCCGTAAGGGCTGCCCTTGTGCTGGGCAAGATACATGTACTGATCGTCCATAGCCACGGTACGCAGCCAGTGGTCCTCGACAGGGCAGTCGATGGCCTGGGTCTGAAACCAGTCGTCGTCGACGGTCTTAGGGGCTGCATAGTGTCCCCAGACGCGAAGGGCGTTGCGGATACCGGAAGTGATCACGACTACCTTGTGGGTCTTGACCGCTTCGCCGCAGGTGAGGGTGAAGGTCACGCCGTTGAGTTTGTCGGAGAAGTCGAGCTCTGCCCCGCTCTCGATGGTCTGACCGTTTACGGAGACCACGGTATTGGCAGGGTCTACCTCAAATTCGGTGACGAGATGCGAGAGGGCAGCCGCACTTGCAAGCTGGACCTCACCGCTGAGGGCGTTCTCTCCGCCTACAGTGAGGCTGACGAACTTGGGATCGGCGGCCCCGATGCTCACGCTTACCGTGAGTTCGAGTATGGTCTGGCCGTCAAACTTGAATGCCACGGTCTGGGTGGCTCCGTCGTAATAGTTGAAAGTCCTCTGGTACTCTGCAGTAACGCCCTCGGGAAGTCCGATAAAGCTGACTGTCAGGGCCTTGGCATTTTCCTTGTCGCCGTAGCCAAGGGTAATCTTGAGCGTCTTGGCGGACATGTCGACCACTGCGAGGTAGTCGCCTTCGATTCCGGTAACATCAATGTTGGCCGGAGTGAGAGTGACGGTGGGTACATTGCCACCGGGACCGGGAGTGTCGGGACCATCCTGAGGGTCCTTCTCTCCGCAAGATGCCACGGCAAGGACTGCCATTGCCGAAGCAAGGATCGAGATAAACTTTTTCATAATCTGAAATATACTTGATAGTTTTTGAAATTCTTTCCGTCTGCCGCCTTTACCCTGAAGTAAATTGTGACATTGTCAAGGGAACGCATTCCGCCCAGGCCGTGGCCAAGGGAAACGCCCGCCGCATCCGTCTCGACGATCGAGGCCGTCGCGGGTATCGACGCCTCAAGCCTGCATCTGCTCACATCCGTAATCCCGGAAGGGAAACGGTACATCGCAGCTCCGCTCTCCTTGTCGAACATCCCCGAAAGTGCGTCAAGGTCTTTGGCAACTACCGTCCCTTCGGCATCGTAGACCCACACTTTGAGTGCGCCGAGAGTGCAGGCAGAATCGCCTTCCGGCACCTCGGGCTTGGCGCACGAGACCGCGGCAACGACAGCCGCAATCGCTATTAATAAAAACTTTTTCATCACCAGTCGCTGTTTTGCACTGCCTTAAGGTTGTTGGAAATCTCGCTCTGCGGGATGGGGAAACGGTCGAAGCGTTCGGGGTAGTAGCGCGGTCCCATATCGCACGAAACGAGTCCGGCGGTAAAGGTGGTGCCGCTCTTCTTCCAGAGAACGCCGTTGTATTTCTTGCCGCTCAGCACGGCGGCCGCTCTTCCGGTGCGCCGGAGGTCCCAGAAGCGGTGCCCCTCGAAGCAGAGTTCGACCGCCCTTTCATGGAGAATTACGTCAAGAGCGCTGTCCCAGTCTGTGATCGGCTGCATCTTGACATCGTCGCGCCCGAAGCGGGCCTTCCTGAGAGTCTTGATGTCGGCCGCGGCGCCGGTATAGTCCCCATCGCTGGCCAGACACTCCGCCCTTATGAGAAGGACCTCGGCCAGACGGCACTCCACCCAGCTCTGATAGGAGCCGTTGAGCACGTAGTCGTGGTTGTCGGGATCCATATTTTTACGGATGTAGTAGCCGGTCACCGAATTGCCGGGCGAGTTGAAGGAACCGTAGGGCATATACTTCATATCGACTCCCCCTTCGTAAAGCTCCATCGTGCGGCCTTTCCACTCTGCTCCGTTCCAGATGACAGCCTTTGCAAGACGCGGATCGCGGCTGCCGACATTGTCATTGGTGATGAAACGCCTCGAAGTCTCGGAAATATCGAAGGGAGAACCGTCGGCATTGTCGAACATATCCACGAACTCCTGGGTAGGACCGGCCCAGCCTCCGCCATAGCTGCCGCTGAGGCACACATCGCCCGGAGAGCTGTAGTGGCTGTCGTAGGAGTGGACGAGGGCATCGACCTGATAGTCGTACTTGAGAATCGCCTCATTGGATGCAAGGTTGTAGCCTCCATGCTCAATGATATCTGTACAGAACTCTTCAGCCTTGTCGTATCGCTCCGCATACAGCATCGCCCTCGCCGCGAGAGCCTCGGCCGCATACTTGTTAAGACGGCCTGCAGCCGCAGCCGGCTCGGGAAGATGCCCGACGGCATAGGAGAAGTCCTCGTAGACCTGATCCCAGGATTCACTGATTGTAGCCCTGGCTTTATCCTTGCCTGCAGGACTCATCTCATTTATGTCTTGGTAGATGATAACCCCAAGGTCGTCCTTGACTGAAGCGTGAGACCTCATCAGGAGGAAGTAGCAATAGCCTCTGAGCATCAGGGCTTCGCCACGGTAGCGGTCCTTCTGCTCTGCCGAAAGAGGTGATTCGTTAGCAAGCGCGTCGAGGAACTCGTTGATGCGCTTGATCCAGCCGTAGCAGGTTGTCCAGCAGTCGAAGTAGTTGTGGGTTACGCTCTGCTGACCGTCGACCGTCATGATGAGATTGCAGTCGCCCGTGCCGGCGACGATTGCGCTGTACTTCAGGATATCGGTGAGGCCGTCGGACATGCTGGAGTTGCTCCCGCCGAGGGCGTTGGAGCCGAACTGTCCGAAGTTACGGATAATCGGATACATGCTGTTGAGGTAGAGCTCCGTATTGGCCGCAGTGCTCACGCCGTACTCACGCGGATACTGGTTGGTTGGATTGAGGTCGACGCTGCTGCAGCCCGCGAGAATCACCGCGGCGGTCAGTGTGACTAACGTTGTATGCAGTATTCTCATAGCCTTAGAATGTTATGTCTACACCCGCACTCAGGACCCTCTGCTGCGGGTAATATCCATTCTGAACGCTCGGCACCTCAGGGTCGAGGCCGAGTTTGGAAAGTTTTGAAAGCGTAAGGAGGTTGGAGCCGCTCACATAGGCTCTCACCCTCGAGAGTTTGAGGCGATTCGTGATGCGGGAAGGGAAAGTGTAGCCAAGCTGCACGTTCTTTACTCGGAGATAAGAAGCATCGCGCTTCCAGAAGTCGCTCGCAACTGCATTGTTGGAGCTGGTCTGGGTACTGAGGCGGGGGTACTGCGCATCGGTGTGGTCCGGCCTCCAGCTGCCCTCAACGAGATATTTGGGAGGGTTGCTGCCCCATTTGAACGCCTGGGTGAAGTAGGTTCCGTCGGAGTAGCCGAGGGCGGAATAGGTTCCGCAGAGCATTATGTCGGTAAGGGCCGCGCCCTGGATGGTCACATTGAGGTCGAACTGCCGCCATCCGGCCGACAGGTTGGCTCCGAACATCATCTTCGGAAGTTGCGGGCCTGCAATCCAGGTCCGGTCTTCGAGGGTGATCTTTCCGTCGCCGTTGAGGTCTTTGTACTTGATGTCGCCGACCCTTACTGCATCGCTTGTCTTGGGCGAGGAGACGAGGTCCTGCTCATCGCGGTAGAGGCCGTCGGAAACATAGCCGAGGACGCTCCCCAGCGGGGTGCCGAGGCGGCTCTGCCAAGTAGGAATGTTGTCGCTGTCGTTGGTGGAGATATAGCGGTTGGCGGCATAAGACATATTTGCAGAGAAGTCGTAGTAGAACTCCCCTATCTTATTGCGGTGGGTAAGAACGATTTCCGTACCCTTTACGTCGACCACTCCGCCGTTGATAATCGCGGGGAAATTGCCTCCGATCGAAGGAGGGAGCTGTCCCGACTGCGACTGGAGGATGCCGGTCGTGAGCTTGTAGAACACATCGGTCTGAAGGCCGAGAAGGCCGTTCCAGAGCGAGATCTCCGCACCTACGTTCCAGGTGGTGGTGGTCTCCCAGGTGATCTTACGGTTGGGGACGGAGGTTGTCGAAAGCCCCTGCACGGGTTTGCCGTCGATAACCACCACGGGATTGGCAGAGAGGGCGACACCCTGGACATACATGAAATCGGAAATCTGGTCGTTGCCGAGTCTGCCCCATGAAGCCCTCAGCTTGAGGTTGTCCAGCCACTGCCTGGAGTCTTCCATCCACGGCTCTTCGGAGATACGCCAACCGGCACTAAGAGCGGGAAAGATTCCGAGCCTGTGGTTCTTGGCGAATTTGGCCGACCAGTCGGCGCGGAGCGAAGCCTGCAGCAGATAGCGTCCGCCGTAGGTGTAGTTGGCCCTGGTCAGGAGACCCTGGCGGCCGGTATAGGACCTGTTGCCCCTGACTGAGTTGGGAGTCACTTCCGAACTGAAGTCGAGGTCCGGGATTTCCACTATGGCGAAATTTTCCTTGGTGGCGGTAAAGTAGCGGTATGAGGTACCGCTCTGCTCCCAGACAAGGTCTGCCCCTATCTCATGCTCACCGAAGGAGCCGTTGTAGTTGACCTGAGCCTGGGCGGTATAGCGAGTAAAGAGCGAACTCTCCTCCTTGAGGGTATTGACTCCCGAATTGAGGTGGGGGGAATTGCCGGGTGTAAGGATCACCTCACCGGTGATAGGATGTTCGGTGCCATACTGGGGAGTAACCTGGGCGCAGGGGGTCATCAGGCGTTTGCCGAGGATATTGCGGAAGTCGTAGCTGAGCATCGCCCTCGCGGTCAGGCCTTTGAGCCACGGGGCCCTGTATTCGAGACTGAGCGCAGTCTGCACATAGCTGTTGTCTTTCTGCTGGAATCCGGACTCGTCGCGGGCGATAAGTGGATTCTGGTAGCCGATATATGTCCCGTCGGGCATCCGAGGGTTGATGGTAGGCTTGGCGGAGATGGTGTAGAACACCACATTTTTGTAGCCGTACTCGGCTCCCCCGCCATCGAGCGAGGCGGTAGGGTCGCTGCTGCCGGCGGAAACGCCGCTCTGATGGCGCTGCTCTATACGCCCCGAGACGTCGAGCTTGAGGGTAATGTCTTTGGTCAGGGAGACATCGATGTTGGAGCGGAGGTTGTAGCGCTTGAACCACACATTGTCGATAAGGCCGTCCTGCAGGAGGGTGCTGCCGGCGAGGAAGTAACGGGCTGCGTCGTTACCTCCCGAGATGGTCACGTTGTGGCTCTGACCGACTGCAAAGTCTTTGAAGATGAGCTTCATCCAGTCGGTATTTCCGAATACGCCCTGGGGATCGACCTTGGTGCCGTTGATATAGGCTATTTCGTTTTCAGAGTAGTCGGGACGGAGCTGGTTGGTCTCGCTCCTGAGAAGATTGTCGGTTGCGGTTGCGAGGTTGTGCCAGTAGGCATACTCGGGGCCGTCGAGGAGCTCTACCGTGTCCGTATTGCCCGAGAACGAGACGCTTCCATTGTAGGTAAGGGTCGGCTTGGTGCTGTCGCCGCGCTTGGTGGTGACCAGAATTACGCCGTTCGCGCCCTTGACTCCGTAAACCGCGGCCGAGGCGGCATCCTTGAGGATGGTTATGCTGGCGATTTCGCTGGGGTCGAGGTTGGAGAAATCACGTTCAACTCCGTCAACGAGAACGAGCGGCGAAGAGTTTCCCGTCGTAGAGACGCCGCGGATATAGATACTGGCGTCGTTCTCGCCGGGAAGGCCGGTTGTCTGGCGCGAGACCAGACCGGGGAGCTTGCCTCCGAGCATACCCGAAAGGTTGTCGACAGGTGCGTTCTTGAGGGTTTTCTGGTTAATCGAAGAGACACTGCCGGTCAGATTGCCCTTTTTCTGGACACCGTACCCGACCACGACCGCTTCGTCAAGATTGAGGGATGTATCGTGGAGGGTGACTTCAAAATACGTCTTGCCGCTTATTGCACGGGTTACGGTCTCGTAGCCGATACATGAGAACTCAAGTTCGCCCTTTGTGTGCTGCGCTGGAATCTCGAACTCGAAAGAGCCGTCAAGATTTGTGATGGTTCCTATAGTCGTACCTTTGATCTGCACCCCTGCACCCGGAATCGGGAGATTGTCTTCGTCGAATACCACTCCCCTGACGGCTGTCTGAGCCAAAAG
>CAMNNY010000168.1 GCA_946546175.1 uncultured Bacteroidales bacterium | reverse complement strand
ATGATGAGCATTCCATGGCTTGTGCCCCATGCCGGCGGCCTTGCCCTTATAGCTCTCGTGCCGCTGCTCTGGGCCGAGAGGCTCGCTTCGGGGCTTGGCATCAAGCGCTTCTTTTGGTGGTACTATGCTGCATTCGTGGTGTTTAACGCCCTCACCACATGGTGGGTGTGCAAGGCGACGGTGGGCGGCGGCATCTTCGCTTCGCTCGCAAATGCCATGTTCATGGCAATCATCTTCGCGCTTTTCCGGGTGAGCAAGAAGCGTTTCACGGGAGCCCTGCCTTACATCTTCCTTGCCGCGATGTGGGTCGCATGGGAGAAATTCTATCTTGAGGGGGCGCAGATCAGCTGGCCATGGCTTACGTTTGGCAATGCATTCGCCCGCTCGACACGCCTCATCCAGTGGTATGAGGTTACCGGTACCCTCGGAGGTTCGTTGTGGATATGGGCCGTAAACCTGAGTCTATACGGCATTATGGTGGCTGTCTCCAACGGCTATTGGCAGAGGTGGACATTCAAGGCGCGTATCGCTTCCGCCCTTGGCACGACTCTGCTTATCGTCGGGCCGATGGCGGTATCTTCGGTGATTTATCACCGTTACGACGAACGCAGCGATGCCGGCACGCTTGACGTTGTGATGGCGCAGTCCAACTTTGACCCGTGGCAGAAACTTCGCGCCGTGCCCCAGAGCGAGCAGAACGCCCAGGTGACCGGGCTTTTCGAGAAAGAACTCGGTTCGCGCGAGAACCCTTCGGAGATGGCGCTGATGGTCCTCCCCGAGACTTTTACGTCGGATATCTGGATCGGCGCAGAGACCTTCTCTCCTACCTGGCGCACTTTCAGCGCCATGACGCGCAAGTATCCCGACGTCAACCTCCTTTTCGGTGCCTCCACCCACAAGGCTTTCCATCAGGCGTCCAAGCCCGATATCCTTGCGCGCAAGACGGTGGACGACGTCTGGTATCTGAGCTACAATTCGGCATACATGACCGATTCGACTGGAAGGACGGACCGTACTGACAAGAGCAAACTGGTAGTCGGTACAGAGCTGACTCCGTTCCCGAAGATTTTCGTGCCTTTCGACGACTGGCTGAGCAAGATACTCGGCGCGCCGGGCGGGCTGATGGGGCGCTGCGTGCCGCAGGGCTATCCCATCAACCTCGAGGCGCGTGAGTACGGAAGCGGCGGGGAAGTGACAAGACGTGTCCAGATAGGAGTGCCTATCTGCTATGAGTCAGTCTATCCCGAATGGTGCAGGGGCTATGTGACGGAAGGTGCTACCCTTATCGCCGTTATCACCAACGACGGCTGGTGGGGCGACACTCCCGGCTACCGTCAGCATTTCAGCTACTCGCGCCTTCGCGCCATCGAACTGAGGCGCGATATCGCACGCTGCGCCAATACCGGCATCTCTGCCTTCATCGATCAGAGGGGAGATGTGGTCGAGCAGTCGGAGTGGTGGGTGCCGTACGTGATGCACCGCCATGTCAATCTGAGTTCGCGGCAGACTTTTTTCGCTTCGCATGGCGATATTGTCGGCAGACTTTGTACATTTGTATTCGTACTGATGGGCCTTGCGCTGCTCGTCAGACTCTTTATCCGCAGAAAGTGATGAAACGCACAGCTCTGTTTCCGGGTTCTTTCGACCCTTTCACCGCAGGCCATCTCAACATCTTGAAG
Source organism: uncultured Bacteroidales bacterium (assembly GCA_946546175.1). Classification (GTDB taxonomy): domain Bacteria; phylum Bacteroidota; class Bacteroidia; order Bacteroidales; family UBA932; genus Cryptobacteroides. Next base: position 3,868 of record CAMNNY010000168.1, on the reverse strand, counting down.
AGGGCCCTGACGATGTTCGACTCCGTGGTCGTCGCTGTAGGTGTCAATCAGGACAAGCGGGGATTCTATCCCAACGAGGTCCGCAAAGACATTATCAGACAGGCAATTGCAGGGTTGGAGGGCGTGACTGTGATCGATTACGACGGCCTCACAATCGACGTGTGCCGCCGCCTTGGCATCAAACATGTAGTCAGGGGAGTCAGAAACATGCTCGACTTTGAGACTGAGAGGAGCATTGCGGATGCCAACCGCAGGCTCGCTCCGGAGATAGAAACAATAATAATCCCGACGGCCCAGGAGTTCGCGCACATCTCGTCGAGCGCCGTACGCGATATCTTGAAACACCACGGAGACACTTCTCTGTTCGTACCCGAAGGAGTAATACTGCCGCCATTCGATGAATAGCAGAAAGATCATACTCGTCGCAGCGCTGATACTCTCAGCGGCTTTTGGAGGCCGGGCCCAGCAGCTCGACTCTACCCGCCTTGCCCCGCTTGACTCGCTGCTTGGCGTGTACTACGAGGCGATGATCTATGAGCCGTTGGAAGTCAAGTACGACGAGTGCGACTTCCTGATCAGTTCATGCAAGGATTCGCTCGTGCGTCAATGGGTCACCACCCGTATTATCGAGCACTATATCAGCGATCCTCCGCTGATGGGTGAAGAGGCCGTAGGCATCTATGTCTACGACAAGTGGGTTGCGTCCGGCAAAGTCGCAATAGCCGACGACTGGCTTGCGTTCTCGGCCTCGCTTTTTGCCGATTTCAACAGAAGCAGCCTGCTCGGAATGAAGGCTCCCGAACTGATGCTCCTGCCTCCCGTCGGCCCCGACAAGGTGAAAGTGCCTCAGAAGGGCTCGCTGTCGGTGCTATACTTTTTCGATACCTCATGCAGCAAGTGCAAGGCTTCGTCCATTCTTCTGCCCCACGTGCTCGAAGAAGCTGATGTGCCGCTGGTGTTTTATGCTGTCTATACCGGTCAGGACGGCGACGAATGGGCTGAGTTCCGCGCAGGGTTCACCTGCTCATCTGACAAGGTGCGTATCGTCCACCTCTGGGATCCGGAGACTGATTCCGACTATCCCAAGAAATACGGGGTGCTCTCCACGCCCAAGATGTTCCTCGTGAGTCCGGAAGGCATTATCGAAGGACGTCGCCTCGAAGTCGATGCCCTTGCCCAGCTCCTGGCAATCTACAAGACTTATTCTGCTAAATAACCGATATACTACCGTGCAAAAGATCGATCCACTGTATCTGGCAAAAGAAAGAGCGGCCCTGAGGCGCCGCCACCGCAAGACCGTGCTGTTCAACGACAGGGAAGTAGCGGCTATCGAGGAGTATTGCAAGGTCTTTGGCATCTCCTCTAAATCGGCGATGTTCCGCCAGGCTATTATGGAAAGGGTGCTCGAGGGCCTTGACGAGCAGCATCCGACCCTCTTCTAAAGTTGCCAGTCGACAGGCCCTCTGCCTGTCTGCTCAAGATAGCGGTTGGCCTTGGAGAAAGGCCGGCTTCCGAAGAATGCGCCCCGCGCCAGGGGTGAAGGGTGTGCCGCCTCGAGTATGAGGTGCCTGCTGCTGTCGATAAGCGGTGCTTTCGAGCGCGCGAAGTTCCCCCACAGCATAAACACTACATTGTCGCAGTGGTCGCTTACGTAGCGGATCACGGCGTCAGTGAACTGCTGCCAGCCGATCGCACCGTGGGAGGCGGGCTCGCCCGCGCGCACGGTGAGGATGGCGTTGAGCAGCAGCACGCCCTGCCGTGCCCAGTTCTCGAGATTGGGCCGACCCGACATGCGGATTCCGAGGTCGTCCTGTACTTCCTTGAAAATGTTACGAAGGGAGGGGGGCGCCGGCACTCCGTCGGGCACGGAGAACGACAGCCCCATCGCCTGGCCGGGGCCGTGGTAGGGATCCTGGCCGAGGATGACGACCTTGACCTTGTCTACGGGAGTAAGATCGAATGCCTTGAATATCTGCGGCCCGGGAGGGTAGATGGTCTTGCCGGAGCGCTTTTCTGCGTGGAGATAAGCGACAAGCTCCGCAAAGTAGGGTTTGTCGAACTCACTTTGCAGAGCTGTCTTCCAGGATTCTTCTATCTTGACTGTCAAAACACGAAGTTGATTACGTCGTCAATGGTCGCTACGTAGTGGAAGGTAAGGCCCTTGACGTAGATTTCCTTTATGTCTTCGACATCCTTGCGGTTGTCTTCGCTGATGACGATGGTCTGGACTCCGGCGCGCTTGGCGGCGAGGATCTTCTCCTTGATGCCGCCTACGGGCAGGACCTTGCCCCTGAGGGTCATCTCGCCCGTCATTGCGACGTGCTTCTTGATAGCCTGGCCGCGCAGGGCGCTGACCATCGAGGTGACCATCGTGATACCTGCGGAAGGACCGTCCTTGGGGGTAGCGCCTTCGGGTACATGGACATGGAGGTCTTTGGCTGCGAATTCGGCAGCGGTCATTCCGACCATCGAAGGGTGGGCCTTGATGTACTGGTAGGCAATGGTGGCGGATTCTTTCATCACGTCGCCGAGGTTGCCGGTCATCGAGAGGACTCCCTTGCCCTCGGAGACGGAGCTTTCGATGAAGAGGATCTCGCCTCCCATCTGGGTCCATGCAAGGCCTGTGACCACTCCGGGACCTTCGTTGCCCTTCTGCCTGTCATGCATTGCAGTAGGCAGACCCAGGTACTCCTTCAGATGCTCGGGCTCGATGGTGGAGGGGTACTCCTCCTCGAATGCGATCTTCTTCGCGGTGACTCGTGCGATCTTCGCGATCTGCTTCTCGAGCGTACGCACCCCGCTTTCGTGGGTGTACTGGTCGATAATCTCCTTGAGAGCCTTCGAGCTGATCTTGAGGGTCTTCTTGTCCAGACCGTGCATCTCGAGCTGCTTGGGGATGAGATATTTCTTGGCAATCTCAATCTTTTCCTCAGCGAGGTAGCCGCTCACGTTGATGACCTCCATACGGTCCAGAAGGGCCGGCTGGATGGGGGAGATGCTGTTGGCCGTGGTGATGAAGAGAACGTTGGACAGGTCGTAGTCGATGTCCAGGTAGTTGTCGTGGAAGGTGCCGTTCTGCTCGGGGTCGAGGGCTTCGAGAAGAGCCGAGCTCGGGTCGCCCTTGAAGTCCGAGGAGAGTTTGTCGATCTCGTCGAGCACGATCACAGGGTTGGAGGTGCCGGCTTTGTTGATGCCGCCGAGGATACGGCCGGGCAGCGCGCCTACGTAGGTCTTGCGGTGGCCGCGGATCTCGGCCTCGTCGTGCATGCCGCCGAGGGCGATCCTTACGTACTTACGGCCGAGGGCGCGGGCAATCGACTTGCCGAGGCTGGTCTTGCCGACTCCGGGAGGGCCGTAGAGACAGAGGATAGGCGATTTCATGTTGCCCTTGAGCTTGAGAACTGCGAGGTACTCGATTATACGGTCCTTGATGGTGTCGAGGCCGTAGTGGTCTTCGTCGAGGACCTGTTTTGCGTGCTTGAGGTCGAGATTGTCCTGGCTCATCTCCTGCCAAGGCAGGCTGAGCATGAACTCGAGGTAGTTGTACTGCACGGAGTAGTCCGGCGAGTTTGGGTTGTACTTTTCGAGTTTGGAAAGCTCTTTCTCGAAGAGTTTCGCTACTTCTTCGGGCCATTTCTTGGAGGCTGCCTTCTCGCGGAGCTTCTCGAACTCCTCGTTCTCGTCCATTCCGAGCTCCTCCTGGATAGTACGGAGCTGGTTGTTGAGGTAGTACTCCCTCTGCTGCTGGTCGATCTCGTTTTTGACCTTGCGGTTGATCTCGTTCTTGATGTTGGAGAGCTGAAGCTGGGCGTCGAGTATCACGAGGAGCTTCATGGCCCTTGCCCTGACATCGTCATACTGAAGGAGG
>CAMNNY010000167.1 GCA_946546175.1 uncultured Bacteroidales bacterium | reverse complement strand
CGGCAAACGTGTGAGCGACCGGACTACCTTCAATGCCGGCATCCGGCAGATGAGCTGGAACGAAGACGACGGCAGACTTACGATGCTTGTCAACGGCAGGCGCTTCTCGGGCAAGGGCGGTAACTGGGGTTACCCCGAAATACTCTACCGCTACACTCCGCGCGAATACGACATAGCCGTGCGCTACCACGCCGAGCAGAACTTCACGATGATACGCAACTGGGTAGGGCAGACCGGGCAGCAAGCTTTCTACGACGCCTGCGACCGCTACGGAATCATGGTCTGGCAGGATTTCTGGCTCGCCAACCCGGCCGACGGCCCCGACCCTGACGACGAAGCGATGTTCATTGCCAACGCGCGCGACTACGTCCGGCGCATCCGCCGCCATCCTTCGGTCGGTATCTACTGCGGCCGCAACGAAGGCGTACCGCCCGCGAGCCTCGACTCCGCCCTTCGGGAAACTGTCGCCACCCTCCATCCGGGGGTCCACTATATCTCGGATTCGGCCGACGGGGTGGTCGGCGGCCATGGCCCGTACAATTTCAAGTACCCTTCCGAGACCTTCGGCCTGTGGGGGCAGGACAGGATGCACAGCGAACGCGGAATGCCCAATATCCTCAATTACGAAAGCCTTACCAGAATGCTCTCGGCGGAGCACCTCTGGCCGCAGAACGATACGTGGGGCCTGCACGATTTCGTGCTCGCTTCCGCACAGCGCTGCCAAACCGTCAACGATGCGATCGAACGTGCGTTCGGAATGCCCGAGAGCGGGGAGCGCTTCTGCAAGCTCGCCCAGTGGGTTAACTACGACGGCTACCGCGCCATCTTCGAGGGACGCAGCCGCGACCGCCGCGGCCTGCTACTCTGGATGAGTCATCCCGCCTGGCCTTCGATGGTGTGGAGCACCTACGATTATTACTTCGATCCTACCGCCTCGTACTTCGGCTGCAAGAAAGCCTGCGAGCCGATTCATATCCAGTACAATCCGATCACCCGGCAGGTTGAGGTAGTCAACCTCAGTGCCGGCAGGCACCCCGTTCTCAAGGTGGCGGTGCAGTGGCTCGATATGTGGGGCAAGGAGCTGAGCCTTCAGACAGCCGTGATAGCTTCGGCCGAAGACACCACGATAGAGGTGATGGAAGCTCCGTTCCCGCAGGATGGCGGCGATGTCTGTTACCTTCGCCTCGAACTTGCCGAAGGTGAGCGCACGCTCAGCACCAACTTCTATGTGCAGGGCAGGGAAGAGTATAACTTCCCGGCTCTTAACGGCCTGCCGCTTGCGACGCTCGCAACCACTGGCGGCATCGGCGACATGGGGGATTCGTGGCGTATCAATTTCGAAATCGGCAATATAGGCGATATCCCGGCTTTGATGCTCCATGCAGTGGTACGCGATGCTTCAGGGGAGAGGGTGTTGCCCGCATTCTGGTCGGACAACTACATCCACCTTATGCCGGGAGAGAAGCGCACTCTATTCGTGGAAATAAAAAAGGCTGACTGCAAGGGTCAGCCTCAGGTTACGCTCGAAGGCTTCAACCTCTGAGCCGATAGATCCGGCGAGCCCTGGACAAGATCATGAACCTGCCAATCAGCGGGTCGGTCAGCTTCATGATGATGCCGATCAGTACCGCTGATATCACGGTTCCCCAGCCGAGTATGGGCTGATTCGCGGGGCCGAGCCAGCTGTCGAACCAGATAATACACAGAACTACGGCGATTGCCACCAGGGTGCTGTCCATAAGGACTTTGTTGTTTCTGAATTTTCCTCCAAGGGTCCTGGTAAAGGCGTTGACGGTCATCTCGGCCGGCAGCATCCATGCCCCTGCGGCCACCTCTATGGAGATTCCGAAGGCGGTGAAGATGCAGCAGAGGAGAATGTAAACATAGCGCATGGCGAGCGATTCGGGGACAAGGCCGAAGTGGTCGAAGATCCAGTTGAAATTGTCGACCATGTAACCAAGGATGAAGTTGGCTACCAGCTGAAGCAAGTCAATCAATTTGAAATTGCGGCGCAGGAGGGCCAGCTGAACGAAGATGAACAGCGAGAACAATCCGAAATTGTAGTCTCCGAAAGAAAATCTCGGATACTTCACGGATAAGGCATACTGCACACTGTTCAGCGCACTTACCCCCAGATTGGACTTCACGGAGAAGGCAATCCCGAGAGCGATGAAAAGAAGGCCGACGGTAGCGGTTGAATATCTGGCGAGTATATCTTTAACATTTATTTTCATAACGTTGCAAAGGTAAAAATAATTTGCTACATTTGCCCGCTTTTCGCCCCTCGCGCGAGCGCGCAGAAGCGGAGAGCCTGTGTTTAAGTTTAACCCTTTAATTTAGTTGCCACAACAATTATGGCAGAAACAACAAAGAAACCCGCAACCCGCAAGAAGGCCGTCAAGGCTGAAGAAGCAACTGTAGAAGCACCCGTAGTGGAGGCTGCAGCAGTTGAGGCACCCGTAGAAGAAGCCCCCGCAGTGGAGGAAGCCCCCGCCGCAGAGGAAGCTCCCAAGGCAAAGGTTGCAAAGGCAGAAGCCAAACCCGCAGCACGTCTTAACGCATCGATCGATCCCAAGGATTTCGACTGGGATGCATTCGAGGCTGGCGGAGTCGTCGACACCGACAAGGCCGCAGTCGACGAGGCTTACACTGCCACTCTCAACAAGGTAGTTGAGAACGAAGTAGTCGAAGGTGAAGTCACCGAGATCAACAAGCGCGAAGTCATCGTCTCCATCGGAGGCAAGAGCGAAGGCGTCATCTCCGCAGCAGACTTCCGTTACAACCCCGATCTCAAGGTTGGTGACAAGGTAGAAGTATTCGTAGAGTCGGCCGAGGACAAGAAGGGCCAGCTCGTGCTTTCCCACAAGAAGGCCCGTGCTCTCAAGTCCTGGGACCGCGTCAGCGAGGCATTCGAGAAGGACGAGATCGTCAAGGGCTACGTCAAGACCCGCACAAAGGGCGGTATGATCGTAGACGTGTTCGGTATCGAGGCATTCCTTCCCGGCAGCCACATCGATATCAAGCCTATCCATGATTACGATCAGTTCGTCGGTCAGACGATAGACTTCAAGATCGTCAAGATCAACCAGGAGTTCCACAACGTGGTCGTTTCCCACAAAGCTCTGCTCGAGGCTGAGCAGGAGGCTAAGAGGACTGAACTCATCGGCAAGCTCGAGAAGGGTCAGGTCCTCGAGGGAGAGGTCAAGAACATCACCAACTACGGTGTGTTCGTGGACCTCGGCGGCGTCGACGGTCTCATCCACATCACAGACCTTTCATGGGGCCGTATCAACCACCCCGAGAAAGTCGTCTCCCTCGGAGAGAAGATCAAGGTCGTCGTTCTCGACTTCAACGATCAGCAGAAGAGGATTGCGCTTGGTCTCAAGCAGCTTACTCCCCATCCTTGGGACAACCTCGATCCCAACCTCAAGGTTGGCGACAAGGTCAAGGGTAAGGTCATCCTCATCGCAGACTACGGCGCATTCATCGAGATTGAGCCCGGTGTTGAGGGACTCGTTCACGTCTCTGAGATGTCTTGGAGCACCCGTCTCCACTCCGCTCAGGACTTCCTTAAGGTAGGCGACGAGGTTGAGTGCCAGATCCTGACCCTCGACCGCGAGGCTCGCAAGATGTCTCTCGGCATGAAGCAGCTCACCGCCAATCCTTGGGACAACATCAAGGAGAAGTACCCGGTCGGCAGCCAGCACAAAGCTATCGTGCGCAACATCACAAGCTTCGGCGTTTTCGCTCAGCTTGAGGACAGCGTAGAGGGCCTGATCCACATCAGCGATCTCAGCTGGAACAAGATCAAGCATCCTTCCGAGATCATCAACCCCGGTGACGAGATTGATGTCGTGATCCTTGAGTGCGACGAGGCAGCTCACAAGCTCAGCCTTGGCCACAAGCAGCTCACCCCTAACCCTTGGGACGAAGTTGAGAGCAAGTTCCCTGTAGGAAAGGTAGTCGAAGGCACAGTAGCCGCTACCACCGACAAGGGCGCAACCATCACCCTCGACGGACAGACCGAAGGCTTCGCGTTCAACCGTGACCTCGTCAAGGAAGACGGTAAGACCGCAGTCGTCGGAGAGACTCTCCCGTTCAAGGTCGTTGAGCTCCGCCGCAGCACCAAGAGCGTGCTCGTTTCCCACCTCCGCACCTATCAGGAGGTCAAGGAGAAGGCAGCCGCTACCGAGGCCGCAGCTACCAAGAAAGCCGTCAAGAATGTCAATGCCAACGTTGAGAAGACAACTCTCGGCGACATCGACGCTCTTGCAGCTCTCAAGTCCAAGCTCGAAAAAGGCGAGTAATGAACTTCTCGCTCAGGATATTGGGCGCGGCTTCGGCCATGCCCATTTCTGAAATGAATCCAAGCGCCCAGGCACTCACCGTGCAAGGGCGCTTGCTTTTGATTGACTGCGGGGAAGGCCTGCAGCAGAGGATGCGCCAGATGCATCTTTCCTTCCTCAAGGTTCAGGCGGTCTTCATCAGCCATATCCACGGCGACCACGTCTTCGGGCTCTTCGGTCTGCTCTCTACCATGGCTATGTATGGCCGCACGGAAGTGCTGCATATCTTTGGCCCCGAGGCACTCGGGTCCATCATAAAGTTCTATCTCAGCTGGTTCGGCGACGGGATGAACTATCAGATTGAGTTCCACAAAGTGTCGGCGAAAGGTCTGGAGGAGGTCTTTTCCTCAAAACACGTCAGGGTCAGCGCGTTTCCCCTAAAGCACAAAATAGAGTGTTACGGTTACCGCTTCGATGCTATCCAGAGCGAGCGCGAACTTGCAAAGTACGGGCCTCGCAGCTATGCTTACTGCTCCGACACCATGCCTTTTCCGGAGCTCAAGGATTATGTGCGAGACGTAAAGGTTCTGTACCACGAGGCTACGTATCCGATGGATTTCGCTGACAAGGCGGCAACACGCTTCCACAGCACCACCGAAGACGCAGCGCGCTGTGCGCTCGAAGCGGGCGCGGAGCGGCTCTTGATCGGCCACTACACCTCGCGCGTGCGCGACCGCTCTGTCTTCGAGCGCGAAGCCGCGCGCCTCTTTCCCAATGTCACCGCTGTCTCCGACGGTGACGAATTCGAATTATAGGTCAGTCCGTCCAGACAGACAGATATTTCTCCAACGCCCACATCTCGTCGCGGAAGCGCGCTGCGGTGGCGAAGTCGAGCTCGGCAGCTGCCTTGTGCATCTTTTCACGGTCGGTCTCGATGAGTTTCTCGATCTGCTCGCGCGACATTGAGCGGATGACGGGGTCCTGAAGCACGGCCGCGAGGTCGGCGCGCACGGCGCCGTCCTTGAAGGCCTCGCCGTTGGCGCGGCGCGAGTCGTGGCCGAGCCCCACGCTGATCTTCCCCTTGCCGAGATCTGACGGGTTGGGGATATAGCGCGGGTCGTCGTAGGAGTTCGGCGCACTGACGCGCCCGGTGGTGCCGCCGGCCCAGGCGGCTTTGCGCCCCTCCGGGGCCGCACCGCCGCCGAGTTCGCCGGCGAGCACGTTGTGGCGCGTCTCAATCTGACGGGGCGTGATGCCATGCAGCTTATTGTATTCTATCTGCTTGGTCCTTCGGCGGTTGGTCTCGCGAATAGTAGCCTCCATCGACGGCGTTATCTTGTCGGCGTACATGATCACGAGCCCGTTTACATTGCGCGCGGCGCGTCCTGCAGTCTGGGTGAGCGAACGGGCGGTGCGCAGGAATCCTTCCTTGTCGGCGTCGAGGATCGCAACCAGCGACACGCTCGGGATGTCGAGTCCCTCGCGCAGAAGGTTGACGCCGATCAGTACGTCGAAAAGTCCGTTCTTGAAGTCTTCGATGATCTCCACCCTTTCGGAAGTGTCCACGTCGGAGTGGATATAGCGGCAGCGGATTCCGATGCGCTTCATGTAGGTGTCGAGTTCCTCGGCCATGCGTTTGGTCAGGGTCGTGATCAGCACCCTCTCGTCGCGTTCGGCCCTTTTGCGGACCTCTTCCACAAGGTCGTCGACCTGGTTTTCGATCGGCCGGACCTCGATCGGGGGGTCGAGCAATCCGGTAGGCCGCACGACCTGCTCGACCACCAACCCTGCGCTCTTCTCCAGCTCGTAGTCTGCCGGGGTCGCACTCACGTAGACCTTCTGCCCGGTAATGGCCTCGAACTCCGGGAAGGTGAGCGGACGGTTGTCGGCAGCGGCGGGCAGGCGGAATCCGTACTCTACCAGCACCGACTTGCGGCTGTGGTCGCCTCCGAACATGGCGTGGATCTGCGGCAGCGTCACGTGCGACTCGTCGATGAAGGTGATGAAGTCTTTCGGGAAATAGTCAATCAGGCAGAACGGGCGCTGTCCGGGCTGACGGCCGTCGAAATAGCGGCTATAGTTTTCGATTCCGGGGCAGTAGCCGAGTTCTTTGAGCATCTCGATATCGTTCTCGACCCTCTGCTCGATGCGCTTGGCTTCGAGCATTTTGCCCTCGCGCTGGAAGTACATCACCTGCTCGAAGAGGTCGTCGCGGATCTGGTCGATGGCGGCGACGGTGCGCTCTTTGGTGGTGACGAAGTTGTTTGCAGGGTAGATGCTGATTTCAGAAACTTCCTCTATCACTGCTCCGGTGCCGGGGTCGATCACGGAGATGGCGTCGACCTCATCGCCGAAAAACTCGATGCGTACGGCGTTGTCGGCACCGCTCAGAAACACGTCTACGGTGTCGCCTTTTGTGCGGAACGAGCCGCGGGTGAACTCGCCTTCGGTGCGTACGTAGAGGGCGTCCACGAGCTTATAAAGAAGGCCGGTCAGCGAACGCTGCTCCCCGCGCCGGACGGTCACAGTCTGCTCGTGGAAATCGTCGGGGTTGCCTATGCCGTAGAGGCAGCTTACCGAACTGATTACGATCACGTCGCGCCTGCCGCTCAGAAGCGCCGAAGCGGCGGAGAGGCGCAGCTTCTCGATCTGATCGTTGATCGAGAGGTCCTTCTCAATATAGGTGTCGGTAGTGGGGAGGTAGGCCTCCGGCTGGTAGTAGTCGTAGTATGAAACGAAATACTCCACCGCGTTATTGGGGAAGAACGACTTGAACTCCCCGTAGAGCTGTGCGGCGAGGGTCTTGTTGTGGCTGAGGATCAGGGCAGGCCTCTGGAGCTTCTCGATGACGTTTGCCATCGTGAAGGTCTTTCCGGAGCCGGTCACTCCAAGGAGAGTCACGTCCGACACTCCTGAGTTCAGCGCGTCCACCAATCCCGCTATTGCCTCGGGCTGGTCGCCCGAAGGTTTGTATTCCGATTCAAGTTTGAATTTCATATATCAAAGATAATCATTATCTTTGAAGTATATGACAACAGAAGAGCTTCTTGCGAATATTCGCGTTATTGAGGATTTCCCCATCAAGGGTATCCACTTCCAGGACATCACCACCCTTTTCGCCAACCCTGACTGCCTCAAAGAAGTCACCGAGCGCCTCGTAGCCCTCTACAAGGACAAAGGCATCACCAAGGTCGTAGGACTCGAATCCCGCGGCTTCGTGTTCGGCGCCATCCTCGCCGAAAAACTCGGTGCCGGCTTCGTCCCGGCCCGCAAGAAGGGCAAGCTCCCCGGCGAGAAGATAAGTGAGACCTACAATCTCGAGTACGGTTTCGACTGCATCGAGATGCACACGGGCTCGATCTCCCCGGAAGATGTAGTGCTCATCCACGACGACCTTCTCGCAACAGGTGGCACTCTCGCCGCTTCGGTGAGGCTTGTGCGGCATTTTAATCCCGCCAAGATCTACATCAACACCATCATCGACCTCACGGCATGCCCCAGAAGCTCGAGTCTTCCTAAGGAAATCGAGCGGACTGCGATTCTGCCTATCGATGTAGCTTAGACGCGGCGAACCCGCTGTACGTGTTTTATCTTCCCGACAAGCGAGATAACCTTGTCGAGTTCGGAGTTCGACGGCACCAGCAGCTTGATGGTGATTTCGTCGTCTCCTGTGCGTGTGTTGGTCCCCACCACGAATGAACGCATAGATACCCTGAACTGCGAGATGATGTCCATTATCGAGCCCATTACCGTCCTGTCAGGTTCGGCAAGGACCTGGAGCGTAGCGAGGAATTCTCCGCTGGATTGAGTCTCCTGCCAGACCACTCTCTGGATGCGGTAGGGGTATTTCTCGAAAAGCCTTGACGCATTAGGGCATGAGATACGGTGGATCTTGATGCCTTCGCCCCTCGTGACAAATCCGAATACGTCGTCTCCGAAGACAGGATTGCAGCACCTTGCCATCTTGTACTGCAGACCCTTTACGTCCTTGGCGCCCAGCACGAGGATGTCGTCTCCTGTGCCGGTATAGGCACTCCGCTTGGCCTCTTCGGACTGCTCGGCCGGATTATCCTGGACGGGCTGGTTGCCCCCGATGATGAATTCTTTGATCTCGGCGATATCGACTTCGCCCGATGCTATTGCCGCATACATTGGGATCAGCCCGTCGTAGCCGTGTTTCTTGCAGAATTCGCCCTGCATCTCGACGGGGAACTCGAGTTTCCAGTTCTTGAGGCGGCGCTCCACGAGTTCGCGCCCGTCGGCGGCGAGCTTGCGCTGCGCTTCATCGAGCTGCTGGCGGATTTTGGTGCGCGCCTTTGAGGTCACGACCCAGCCCAGCCAGTCGGCGGACGGCTTCTGGTTCTTCGAGGTCAGAATCTCGACCACATCGCCGGTTTTGAGCTTCTCCCGGATCGACACCGCCTTGCCTCCGATTCGGGCGCCTGTGCAGCGGCATCCGATGCCGCTGTGGATATTGAATGCGAAATCGAGCACGGTCGAGCCTGCCCTCAGGATGCGCAGCTCGCCAGTCGGAGTGAAGACGAAGATTTCGTCTGACGGGGCCATCGGCCTGTCTTCAGGCTTGGCTTCGGTAGGATGCTCGAGGGCGAAGCGCACTGAACTCAGCCATTTGTCGAGCGTCTGCTCGCCTTTTATACCCTTGTACGACCAGTGCGAGGCGAGGCCGCTCTCCGCGGTTTCGTCCATGCGGACGGTGCGAATCTGCACCTCGATGTAGTGGCCCTGGGCATTCTTTACCGTTATGTGGAGCGACTCGTAGCCGTTGGGCTTGGGGTTGGTGAGCCAGTCGCGAAGGCGCTTGGTGTCGGGCTCGTACTCTTCAGTCACGTAGGAGTAGACCTTCCAGCAGAGATCCTGCTCAAGCTTGCGGTCGGGCTCGCAGTCGATAATGAAGCGTATCGCAAAGACGTCGTACACGCCCTCGAAGGGGACTTTCTGCACCTGCATCTTGCGCCAGATGCTGTAGGCCGTCTTGGTCCTGATCTTGAGCTTATACTTGATGCCGGCTTTGTCGATCTTCTCCTTGAGGGGCTCGATGAATTCTTTCATGAGCTGCTCGCGGTACGGAGCCGTTGCCGCCAGCTTGTTTTTGATGGTGCGGTACTGCTCTGGCTCGGAGAACTTGAAGTAGATGTCTTCAAGCTCGCTCTTGATGTTGTACAGACCGAGCTGGTGAGCCAGCGGAATGTAGAGCATCAGGGTCTCGAGCTGCTTCTGTTCGCGCGAGCTTTTCGGGAAGATCGAGAGGTTGCGCATCACCTCCAGACGGTCGGCGATCTTGATCACCGTCACACGCGGGTCAGTGCTGTACTGGACTATCAGGCGCTTGTAGTTCTCGGCTTCGAGCCTGGTGTCCTTTGGCTTGATGGTGCTGATCTTGTTGAGGCCGTCCACGAGGGTAAGGACATCCTTGGGAAAGGCGGAGATATCGGTCTCAGGGTGCATCCGCGAGGCTTCGTGGAGGTAGACTGCCGCGATACATTCTTCGGGCAGGCCTATTTCGTCACGTACTATCGCGGCCACACCGTCGGGGTGTCCGATAAACGGTTCTCCGTTGTGGCGGAGATCCTCTGCAAGCGCGGCAAGAGCCACCTCGCGTGCTCTTTTGACAAGGTCTTCCATCTCTATGTGTAAAGATAGGAAATTATTTCTTTTTCAGAGCATCCAGCGCACTTTGATAGGCGCGGGCCTTGACCATGTGCTCCTTGTAGCTCTTCGAGAACACGTTGGTTCCGTCGAAGGCGGGGGAGGCGCAGAAGTAGAGGTAGCCTGAGGCAGTGTCGGCATTGAGCACTGCGTCAAGCGCGGCTTTCGAGGGACTGCAGATTGGCCCCGGAGGCAGACCGGCGTGCTTGTAGGTGTTGTAGGGTGAATTGACCTTGAGGTGTTTGTCGAGTATCCTGTCGGGTTTGTAGTCGAAACAGTAAGCTACGGTAGGGCAGGCCTGGAGCCTCATGCCCTTGCGCAGACGGTTTACATAGACGCCGGCTATCTTTGTGTACTCGGGAGTGTGGTTTGATTCTCCCTGCACGATCGATGCGAGGATGCTTACCTTGGCGGGAGTTAATCCAATGGACTTTGCCTTAGCCCTGCGCTCATCGTCCCAGAACCTGTCGTATTCTTTTCTGAGCAGGGTGAATATCTCCGTAAGCGAAGCATCCCAATATACCTCGTAAGTGTCCGGGATAATCATCGAGAACACGTTGGTCGGATTGAAGCCAAACTTGCGGAGAAACACCTCATCGTCAAGTGCCTCCCTGACCTCCTCAGCCGAGACCTGCATCTGGCGGCCTATCTTGGAAGCGATGTCGCTCTTGAGCCTCAGCGACCCGCTGAGGGTGAGCTTGACAGGAGTCTGCCAGCTGTTGTTGAGCATGCGCGCCACGTAAACGCAGGAGTGATTTTCCGAAATATGGTAGTGGCCGGGGGTGATGTATTTGGCCACCTCCTTCTGTTCGAACACTTCCCTGAGAGCCTTTTCCCAACGAATGCCGGTCTGCTCCTTGATCTGGGCGATTACGTCGTCGGGGGTAGTTCCCGCCTTTACGTAGATCTCAGCATCGCCGTAGAACGCTGGCAGACGATTGTTGCGCAGCCATCCCCACGCCTGAAGCCCGCCGAAAAACGCTACGGCCAGCAGCGCAACCCCGAGGATTCTCCAGGCTCCCGATTTCTTTTTCTGCTGTTTCATCACTGCTACCTTAGCCTGAGCTCTTGCTCTTTGACGAGAGGCTCGCCCTTCTTGAGTTTATTGCGCTTTTCGATGCTCCTCATCTTCACGGCGAAGCGCTGGCTGATTTCGCGCAGCGACTCTCCGTCTTCACTTACGATATACTTCTCAAGACCCTTTGCTGCCCTTGACTTTTTGGCCTGTATGTAGACGATGGTACCCGGGAGAAGTTCCTGGCTCTGCTTCAGGTCGTTGAAACGGAGCAGTTCGCGAGGGAACAGGTCGTAGATGAGGGCAATGCTCTCGTAGGTGTCGCCTGCTACCGAGTAGATACATGCCACACCGTTCTTCTGGTAGACAGTACGCTCGAGCGAGAATCTGAACTGCTCGTCGTAGCTTGCGGGCATGATGACCGCCTTCTCAAGCTTATCCGGCGACTCGACAGCCACTACGGCGCCCTTATCGAAACGGCCCAGGTCGTACTTCTCGATCAGGTCGATGAGCTTGGTGGCATAGGCGGGGTCGGTTGCATATCCGGCCTTTTTGAGCCCGTAGCACCAGCCTTTGTAGTCTGTGATTTCGAGGTCGAAGAGGAACTTGTAGCGGTCGTAGTAGCGCAGGAAGTCGGAGTGGTCCTTGAATGAATCTTCGGCCTTGGGGTACGAACGGAAGCACTCCTGCGGAGCATCGTCGTCGTGGTATACCTTCTCGCCCCTCCACGATTTGTGGCACTTGATGCCGAAGTGGTTGTTGGCCTTGGTGGCGAGGGTAGAGCGCCCGGCGCCCGACTCGAGCAGGCCCTGGGCCAGCGTAATCGAGGCCGGTACGCCCGTGCGCTCCATCTCGGAGATGGCAAGGGCGGAGTATTTCTTGATATAGTCTTCGCGGGCGGTATTGATGTCGACGGCGGCTACGGCGATTCCGGCAGCGGCCAGTCCGGCTATGAGGATGTAGATCAGCTTCTTCATATCAGTCCGCTAAGATACTCATTTTTTCTGATACCGCACTTGCCGAAGTCTCAATCCCGTCATAATGCAACTGATGTCCTCGAAATGAGGACATCAGTTGCATTTCAGGCCGTTTTTGCGACAGATGTCCCAATTTAAGGGACATCTGTCGCACTAGACCAAAAGTTTTTCGCTGCGGGCTATGAATTCCGCGAGAGCCTTGCCGGTCAGCAGACCGTTCGCGAGAAGCGCGAGGTCCACGACCTGATGCAGAAGCTCGGCGGTGCCTTCGCGGTCGCCCCAGATCTTTGCGATTACGGGGTTCTCCATGTTGACCTTCACGTCGTACATCTGCGGCATCGAGCCGTAGAAGTTCATGCCTCCTCCGATTGAAGACATCTCGCGGTAGCGG
This sequence comes from uncultured Bacteroidales bacterium, assembly GCA_946546175.1. GTDB lineage: Bacteria > Bacteroidota > Bacteroidia > Bacteroidales > UBA932 > Cryptobacteroides. The sequence continues at coordinate 10,294 of CAMNNY010000167.1, read as the reverse complement.
CGCATGAACTCGTTCTGGGTAATGAGCACCGGCTCGCCATCCTCACCAAGGTTGGCCGCTTCGACAGTCCATTCGGGTCCCTGAGGGAGGGCTCCCTTGAAGAGCTCTGACAGAGCCTTGCTGTCGTCCTCGCTCATGGTCGGCTTGACCTCGTCTTCCTTGGGGATCAGGCGCGATGCGGGTTCGGAGTCCACTCGGGCGCAACGTGCGTCCTTGATCTTCTGCTCGAGCAGCCCCACGAAGTGTGAATCCAGTTCGCAGTCCATCAGCAGGACGTTGTAGCCAAGGTTCTTGGCTGCTTCGATTGCGCTGTACTGCTTCTCGGTGTCGGTTGCGTAGAGCAGGACGACCTTCTTGTCTTTGTCGGTCTGCTGCTCTTCGACTGCCTTGCGATACTCCTCGAAGCTGTAGTACTTGCCGTCGACGTCTTTCAGAAGGGCGAAGTTAACGGCCCTCTCGCAGAACTTCTCGTCGGAGAGCATTCCGTACTCTATGAAGAGTTTGATGTTGTCCCACTTCTCTTCGAGGGTTTCGCGCTGCTCCTTGAAGATCTGCTCCAGCCTGTCGGCCACCTTTTTTGTGATGTATGTACTGATCTTCTTTACATTGGCATCGGCCTGGAGATAGCTTCTCGAAACATTAAGCGGGATATCGGGCGAGTCTATCACGCCGTGGAGCAGGGTAAGGAAGTCAGGCACGATATTGTCGACATGGTCCGTGACAAACATCTGGTTGCAGAACAGCTGGATCTTGTTCTTGTCGATCGCCATCCTTTCCTTGATCTTGGGGAAGTAGAGTACTCCCGTGAGGGTGAAAGGATAGTCTACGTTGAGGTGGATGTAGAACATGGGGTCCTCCTCCATCGGGTAGAGGGCGTGGTAGAAGTTCATGTAGTCCTCGTCCTTGAGATCGGAAGGCGCCTTGGTCCAGATGGGCTCGACGCTGTTGATCACGTTGTCCTCGTCGGTCTCCACGCTCTTGCCGTCTTTCCACTCGGTCTTTTTGCCGAAAACGACAGGCACGGGCATGAACTTGCAGTACTTCTGCAGGAGGCCCTCGATGCGGCCCTTCGATGCGAATTCGTCGGAATCGCCGTCGAGGTAGAGGGTGATGGTAGTGCCGCGGTCTTCGCGCACGCACTCATTCATCTCGAACTCCGGCGAACCGTCGCAGCTCCAGAACACCGGCTTGGAGCCTTCCTTCCAGCTCAGACTTTCGATGGTTACCTTCGAACTGACCATGAAAGCGGAGTAGAATCCGAGGCCGAAGTGGCCGATGATGCCTCCGGCCTGCTCCTTATACTTCTCGAGGAACTCACCGGCCGATGAGAATGCAATCTGGTTGATGTATTTGTCGACCTCCTCGGCGGTCATACCGATACCGCGGTCGGTGATCTTCAGGGTTTTTGCCTTCTCGTCCAGCTCTACCTTGACCTTGAGCTCGCCAAGGTCTCCGCTGAATTCGCCGGTGGAGGCGAGTGTCTTCATCTTCTGCGTGGCATCGACTGCGTTTGCCACGAGCTCGCGCAGGAATATCTCGTGGTCGCTGTAAAGAAACTGTTTGATAACCGGAAATATATTCTCGGTCGTCACTCCGATATGTCCTTTGGTCATAATACAAAAATTGTGTTTTTCTGCGGGAGAAAAACGCAACTTCCGTTCCAGTGACAAATTGTCACTATTTGTAGAGGAATCGCTTGATGCTCATCTTCGGAGTCTTCTGGAAAGGCTCGAGCATGATCTCGACCTTTGCGATCTGGCTGTAGCCGGGAAGCTTCCTGTTGGTCGCAATCCTGATGTTCTCGGGAATGTCGGCGATTGCTTCTTCGTCGAGCCCGGCGTTCTTGATGGCGTCCTGGTCGAGGTAGACGAGTCCGACTATCTTTCCGGCGCGGTCAACCACTACCGACTCTGCCACGTATGGCTGGGTGTTGATAATGGCCTCGAGCTCCTCGGGGTAGACGTTCTGGCCGTTGGCCGTAAGGATCATGCTCTTCGAGCGGCCCTTGATGAAAATGTTGCCGTCTTTGTCCATGATACCGAGATCGCCGGTCTTAAGCCATCCGTCTTCAGTGAATGCGTTGGCCGAAGCTTCGGGGTTCTTGAAGTAGCCGATACAGATATTCTCGCCCTTGGCCTGGATCTCGCCTGCGATATGCTGGGGATCTTCAGAATCGATGCGTACTGCGGCGCAATCCACTGCCTTGCCGCAGGAACCGGCCACATACTTGGTCCAGTGCTCATAAGCGAGCAGCGGGCAGGCCTCCGTCATTCCATAACCTACCAGGTAAGGGAACTTGATCTTCTTGAAAAGTTTCTCGACTTCGGGGCTGAGGGCTGCGCCACCCATGATAAACTCCTCGACGTTGCCGCCGAAAGCAGCTACGAGTCCGTCCTTGACCTTCTTGTAGATGACCTTGTTGAGAATCGGAATCTTGGTGAGGATCTTGATGGCGGGCTTGTCGAGCGTGGGCTTCACCTTGCTCTTGTAGATTTTCTCCATCACGAGAGGTACCGTAATGAGAAGATACGGCTTTACCTCAGCGAATGCCTTCATAAGGGTAGCCGGGGTCGGGGCCTTGCCGAGCCAATAGATGCCCGTTCCGTTGCACAGCGGGTAGATGAACTCGATCACGAGGCCGTACATGTGGGCCATCGGGAGCATCGAGACCATCTTGTCGCCTGCGGGGACATGTCTCTGGCTATAGTCGACGATAGCGCTGAAGTTGCGGTAGGTGAGCATTACGCCCTTGGGGTCGCCGGTCGATCCCGAGGTGTAGCTGATAGTCGAAAGCTCATCCCAGTTGTCGGTGGGGAAGACCACATTCTCGGGGCCGAACTTTCCGTTCCACTTCTTTTCGAAGAGCTCGTCCATGGTTGCGTAGGTCGCAGCGATCTTCTCGTCGGCAGCCCAGATCATGCTCCAGTCGTCGACGTCGATGGCGATCTTGAGGAGCGGCATCTTCTCAAGGTCCATCTTGACCCACTTCGCCTTGTTGGTGAAGAGAGCTACGCTTTCGGAGTGGTTGACAAGCGAACTTGCGTTCTCGGGAGTGAAGTCTGCGAGCAGAGGTACGATGACGGTTTCGTAGGTGTTGACCGCCATGTAGACCATGCCCCAGCGGGCTCCGTTGGCCGCATAGAGGGATATCTTGTCGCCCTTCTTGAATCCGAGGGCTTCGAATGCGAGATGGAATTTTTCGACTTGGGTGGCCATCTGGCCGTAGGTGAAAGAGTCGCCTCCTATGCTATGGAGGGCAGTCTTGTCCCAAAATTTGCGTGTAGCGTTCTGAAGACGCTCCAGATAGTGGGGATAGTTAGACATTGTCGTAAAGGTTTAGTTTATTCCGTAGGCAAAAATACTGGCGCCCCGTTTTTTTTGCAATTCACGCATGTGCGTATGTGGTGAATTATTACGATATTTGTGGCGAAAAACCAAAAACTGGGGTGAAATGAAAAAGCCTATAGTAGCTCTCATTTACGATTTCGACGGGACTCTCGCCCCCGGCAACATGCAGGAGTTTGGCTTCATCCAGGCCATGGGTGAAACGAAGGAAGAGTTTTGGGAGAAGAGCAACAGCCTGGCTGTGGACCAGGACGCATCCGATGTCCTTGCCTACATGAAGATGATGTACGACGAAGCCCGGGCCAAGGGTATCAGCCTGCGGAGAGAAGACTTCAAGCGCTTCGGCCGCGACATCGACTTCTTCGAAGGCGTGCGCGAGTGGTTCTCCATCGTCAATGCATACGGCGCCGAACACGGAGTGAGGGTAGAGCACTACATCAATTCCAGCGGCCTCAAGGAGATGGTCGAGGGGACTGCGATCGCCGGAGAGTTCAAGCACATCTTCGCCGGTACCTATATATATAACGAGAAGGGCGAGGCCGTCTGGCCCGGCATCGCGGTGGACTACACTAATAAGACCCAGTTCCTGTTCAAGATCAGCAAGGGTATCTTCAGCGCCCGCGACAGCAAGATGGTCAACGCATCCACCGCCGAAGACAAGAAAAGGGTCCCGTTTGCCCATATGATCTACTTCGGCGACGGAGAGACCGACGTTCCGAGCATGAAAGTAGTGGGAATGTTCGGCGGACACCCCATCGCAGTCTATGATCCTGCCAACGAGAAGAAAAGGGCGGTAGCCGCCAAACTCAAGCGCCAGGGTCGTGTGCGCTTCGTCGCTCCCGCCGTCTATACCCGCGAAAGCAAAGCCTTCAAGATAGTCTGTGCCATCATCGACAAGATCCGCGCCGACTTTGCCCTCCACGAATTCGAAAAATAACACTGTATGAAACGTATCATTCTTTTGGCCCTTGCAGCCCTGCTGCTGGTTTGCTGCTCCGCTCCCAAGCGCGAGTTCGCTCCCAAGGAGTTCACCGCCTCTTCCGGTCATGTGCTCCCCTACAGAATCATCTATCCCGACAATTTCAATCCGCTGAAGCAGTATCCGCTGGTGCTTTTCCTTCACGGAGCAGGGGAGCGCGGCTCCGACAATGAGCTTCAGCTCGTCCATGGCCGCGAACTCTTCGAGACCGATCCGCTCCTTCGCGACATGATCGTCGTGGCGCCCCAATGCTCGGAGGCCGGCTACTGGGTAAGCATCGTCCGCCCGGGCACCCCCGAAGAGATCGCAGACCGTTCGTTCCCATACGACGCCCCCATCAGCGAAGACCTTGAGGCGGTAAAAGAGCTTCTCGACTGCCTGATCGCCCTCGGATTTGTCGATACCGACGCAATCTACGGCACCGGCCTGTCGATGGGCGGAATGGGAGTGCTCGACCTCATGCTTCGCTACCCCGACTTCTTTGCGGCCATCCAGCCCATCTGCGGCGCCGCCAATGCTCAGCGTTGCGCCGAGTACAAGGGCCGCACCCGCGTGCGCTTCTTCCATGGTCTCGAGGACCCCGTCGTGGCCCCGCATTTCTCGCAGGAAGACTGCGAGGCCTTCAGGCAGGCCGGCGTCCCTGTTGAGTATGTCGGTTACCCCGGCGTGCAGCACAATTCCTGGGACAACGCTTTCGCGGAAAAAGATTTTATTTCATGGTTTGAAAAATAATATGGCATTAATCGAAAACATCATTGCGCGTGCACAAAGTTGCAGGCAGCGCATCGTGCTTCCCGAATCGCTCGAGGAGCGCACAATCACGGCGGCCGACCGAGCAATTGCCGACGGCATCGCCGACATCATCCTTATCGGCAATCCGGCTGAGATAGCGGCAAAGGCCGCAGAACTCGGCCTCAAGCATATCGGGCAGGCAACCATCATCGACCCTGCCACCTCCGAGAAGACCGAGGAATACGCCAACCTTCTCTACGAACTCCGCAAAAACAAGGGCATGACTCCCGAGGAGGCCCACAAACTCGTGCTCAATCCTCTCTACTTCGGCTGCCTCATCATCAAGAGCGGCGATGCCGACGGTCAGATCAGCGGCGCTCTCTCCACAACCGGCGAGACTCTCCGCCCTGCCCTTCAGATTATCAAGTGCGCCCCCGGCATCACCTGTGTCAGCGGTGCCATGCTCCTCGTCACCAAGACCCCTCAGTACGGCGAAGACGGAGTGCTCGTCGTGGGAGATGTTGCCGTGACCCCCATGCCCGATGCCGGACAGCTCGCCCAGATTGCCGTCTGTACGGCCCGTACCGCGCGCAGTGTCGCCGGTTTTGCGGATCCTCGCGTAGCCATGCTTTCATTCTCTACCAAGGGCTCTGCCAAACACGAAGTCGTCGACAAGGTGGTTGAGGCTACCCGCCTCGCCCGCGAACTTGATCCTTCGCTCCATGTCGACGGTGAACTTCAGGCCGACGCAGCCCTCGTCCCTTCGGTCGGTGCCAAGAAAGCCCCGGGCAGCGAGATAGCAGGCAAGGCCAATGTGCTGGTCTTCCCCAACCTTGAGGTTGGAAATATCGGCTACAAGTTGGTCCAGAGGCTCGGCGATGCCGACGCTATCGGCCCTATCCTCCAGGGCATCGCCCGTCCGGTCAACGACCTCAGCCGAGGCTGCTCCGTCGACGACATCTACAAGATGGTAGCGATTACAGCCTGCCAGGCCATGGATGCGAAATAGTTTCGCATCCATAGCCCGCCCGGGCAGAGCTTTATTTACGGTGTAACAGTTCGTAAGAGTTTACGAGATTGTGCCAGATGGCGTAGAGACCGCCTGCGACAGAAGTAACTGGGGTCATGTAATTGATCCCCAGCCAAATGATGAATCCGGTGTTTTTCTGCCCTAGGGCCTGACCTGCGGTAATGCTTTCCGCGGGTCCGTAGCAGCGTGCAATCCTTCGGCCGGTCGCGAATTGGCAGAGACAGCAGAGCAGGGATACGGCCGCAATTCCTCCTACAAGCGCGACTCCGATGCCGCTGCTAACCAGCGAGGAGGTGGCGAGCGAGATCGACAGCGTCAGGCAGATGCCCCAGACGTAGAACGCCCAGCCGGTGAAGCGCTCGAGCCAGCGGTGTACGGCCGGCAGCAGCCAGCGGATGGCCCATGCCAGCAGGCAGGGAAGCAGGAGGATCGAGAACACGCGCCGTACGATCGCGAGCATCATCGGCAGGAAGCCCGCGTCGGTAGCGGGATGGACGAACGGCACCATCAGCGGGATAAGGACCGAAGCGAGTGCGTTCGCCAGCACCGTGTAGGTCATTATGCCGGCGAGGTCGCCCCCGAGTTTGGAAGTGATGACTCCGGCCGCGGCTGCGGTAGGGCAGACGAAGCATAGCATGGCGCACTCAATCAGCACTTTCGCGCTCCCGTCGGGGATAATCAGGGCGATGGCTCCGAGAGCCGAAAACATGACGGCCTGGATTATCAGCAGCCTGAGATGCCAGCGATGGAAACGAAGGTCGGCAGGTGCGAGTGTGTTGAGCTGCAGGAACAGCATGACTCCGATAAGGATCGGCTGGGCAGTCGAGCAGAACGACAGGTAGCCTTTCTCCGCCGGAGATGCAGTGAGATGAAGCGCAAGAAAAACTGCCGCTCCCGTGATGATGGCGAGGGGCAGCATCCAGTTTTTGAAGAATTGTACCAATCTCACTTGATCAGGTTGAGGAATTCGTTGCGGGTTTTTTCCGAGCGGAGGAAGGCACCGCTGAAGGCAGAGGTGGTGGTGATGGCGTTGGATTTCTCCACTCCGCGGATCTGCATGCAGGTGTGGTTGGCCTCGATCACGACGGCGACCCCAAGAGGGTTGAGCGCCTCCTGGATGCAGTCGCGGATCTGGACCGTGAGCCGCTCCTGAACCTGCAGGCGGCGGGCGAAGGTCTCCACCACGCGGGCGATTTTGCTAAGGCCGGTGATGCGGCCGTTGGGAATGTAGGCGACGTGGCACTTGCCGATGAAGGGGAGCATGTGGTGCTCGCAGACGCTGTAGAGTTCAATGTCTTTTACGAGGACCATCTGGCTGTAGTCTTCTTCGAACATAGCGCTGCGAATGATCTCCACGCCGTCTTCTTCGTAGCCTTTGGTCAGGAACTGCATGGCCTTGGCCACGCGCTCCGGAGTTTTTACAAGCCCCTCTCTCTCAGGGTCTTCCCCGAGCAGCTCGAGAATTGCCCTTACGTGGCCGGCAATCTCCCCGGTCACGGTCAGGTCGTATTTTTCTTCTTTAGTATAAGCCATATTGAAAATGCGATGCAAAAATAGTTATGATTATTCGATTTTTATATATATTTGCCGCCAAATTGACAATTAACAAAAACTGATACTTAACGCTATGTTTTGGACATTAGAGCTAGCCGGAAGCCTTGACGATGCGCCATGGCCGGCAACAAAAGACGAACTTATAGACTATGCAAACCGCTCCGGCGCCCCCGAAGAGGTTATAGAGAACCTTGAAGAACTCGAGGACGACGGAGAGATCTACGAGTCCATCGAAGATATTTGGCCCGATTATCCCACAAAGGAGGATTTCTTCTTTAACGAAGAAGAGTATTGATCTGATAATCAAGCAGTTGTAACTACAAGCCAAGGTTTTTGCCTTGGCTTTTTCTGTCTTTTTACTTCCCAAATATTTCCCATTTTTGGAGGAAGTCCTCCTGGAGAAGGAGGAGGAATAGTAAAAGTTTGTCTGGCCACAAAAGAATAGTTATTTTTGTGGAAATGGGTGGCTATGAGTTCTAGACAATTATACATCATTCTTTCATTTCTGATAAGTGTGTTGACACTCCCTCTCTGTACATCTTGTTCTCCAAGAGAAAGGATTGGTGTATCAGAATACCCGCGACTTCAGCACACATTCAGCGGATACTATAGAACTTGTGAAAGGATTACTATTGGCTTTGGAGAAAACGGTAGGTTCGCCTGCCAGTTTAATTCCACAGAATTCGTTGGCCATTTTTGCGATGTTGTCTGGGGAACCTATTCGACGGATTCAACACATGTTTACCTTCAAGTAGATAGGTTTAATAAAGACAATTGCGAATACAACTCTCTTCCCATTCAAGTCGCTGATTCCATCATCTTTGACGGCGATAACTTACGCATATTTTTTGACAATGGTTTTGCTGATAGTCCGAGAAAAAAAGAATCTGTTTTATCGCCGGAAAGCATAAGAACATCCTTCCCAACAGCAGGTAATAAGGATGACAATATCGCTGTCATAGTTATTTGGGGCTTGGCACTACTTCTAACACGTTTTGTTTACATATTTCCCATAGGTTTGGTCGTACTCTTGTGTTTGCTGATTAAGAAATCTCGCGACAAAAAGAAAGGGCAGGGATAGTACATTAGATAGAGAACTGTTAGATAGAGGCTCTAAGCCTGCCTCAGACTATCCCTGTGACTATCCCCAGTTTTTGAATACAGATATAAGTAGCTGATAATAAAAGCTTTAACCCCAACTACTCCATAATTTTAACGAGGAAGAGTATTAATCTGATTAATCAAATGGTTATCATAATAAAAGCCCGTTTCTTATTGAACGGGCTTTTTTTTATATCAAGGTTCTCCGGCAAGTTGAGAATCCGCTCGAAATTGCCACCCCCCAACTTTCCTTCTTTTATCGAAAATAAGGTATGTGTTCATTATTTATCACCGAGCGGGCGTTTTCAAATAATTCCAAAGAATAGTATATTTGCAAACTGCAAAGTTGTACTAACTTACTAAATCTATATTATGAGTAATTACTTCTACAACATGGTAGACCCTGCAGATCTGCAGCGTCTCCATTATCTCCCTACAGTCGGAGAATTCGTCCAGTGGATTGAAAAACAGTATCCGGAACTTCCGGCAATTTCCCATAACGGTCAGACATTTACATACGCAGAGATGTGCCAGCGGATTGCAAGGCGCAGGGCGTTTATCGCCACCCTCGGACTTCCTGCCGGCTCTCATATCGCTGTCTTCGATCGCAATAGTCTCGATGCCATCGAACTCTTCTTCGCCATTACCAGTGCAGGATATGTCGCCATGATGCTTCCTGCCAGCCTTCCCGCACCAGCGGTAGCCGGCTCATGCAAGCGCTTCGACATCGCAGCCCTGTTCGTGCGCGACGAATTCGCGCCGCTTTGCGAAGGTCTCGAGGGCGTCAAAGTCCTCCCCGCATCTTCAATCGCCGACGAGTCCGCTCCCTGCGCGACCATCGACCCCGAATCACCGGCCGCTATCTTCTTCACCGGCGGCACTACCGGCCAGCCTAAGGGCGCAGTCCTCAGCCAGAAGGCCCTCATGCGCGGAGCATTCAACGCCATCTACAAGCCCGGCAAGGTAATCGGTGTCCACCGCTACATCGCCCTTCTGCCTCTCAGCCATGTCTTCGGCCTCATCGCGGGCACCATGGGCTGCTTCTACACCGGCAACCTCCTCTTCACCTGTGAAGACATGAAGGCCACTATCGGCCAGTTGCCCCGCATCAAGCCGACCCTCCTCGTAATCGTTCCCGGCATCTGCGATATTCTCGCAGGTCTCGTGAAGGCATACGGTCCCGGCTTCCTCGGCGGCGAACTCCGCCTCATCATCAGCGGTGCAGCCAATGTGCCCCCGCGCCTCGTAGATATCTTCACTAAACTCGGAGTCGAGTTCTGCTTCGGCTACGGACTCACCGAGAGCGCCAACCTCACATCGGCCAATGCCGATGCTGTGACCCATCCTACTTCCATCGGAAAGATCTATCCCGAGCAGCAGGCCCGTATCGTCGACGGCGAGCTCCAGCTTAAGGGCGACAACATCTTCAGCGGCTACTACAAGGATCCAGAAAGGACCGCAGAAGCCTTCACCGAAGACGGTTGGTTCCGCACCGGCGATCTCTGCCACTTCGACGAGGATGGATTCCTCTACATCACCGGCCGTATCAAGAA
>CAMNNY010000166.1 GCA_946546175.1 uncultured Bacteroidales bacterium | reverse complement strand
TCAAACTCGACCGAGATGTTTCGCCATAGCTCCATGCCAGGTCTGAGTCCGCGCACGGGTTTACAAACAATCTTGTTTCCTTGGCAGATATCGCCTCGAAAGCCCACTATCTCGCCGTCGTGGACGAACGCGAAACCATCGCCGTTGCGCAGGTTCGCGGTGCCGGAGAGTACGATCTCCATCCCCTGGGCGGCCGGCCTTACCGTGCGGACCGTGCCAATCAGTTCTCCCATCGATTTGGGAGCGTCGAGCGAGGCCCACTTGCCGCGCTTTCCGTCCAGGAACAGTTCCGTGAATCCGCGGTTGAAGGTCTTCGACAGATCCGGCTCGAATCCGCCATTGACTGCTCCGAATGAAGCGCGTCTCAGCGCTCCGCCCGAGCGCCCGACAATCCCGTCGAGCCGCCTCGAGTACTCGCGCACGGTATTGCGCACGAAGGAGGCATTCTTGAGTCGTCCTTCGATCTTGAAAGACGTTACTCCGGCCGAGATCAGATCATTAAGCCGCTCGGAAAGATTGAGATCCTTCAAAGACAGCAGCGCCTTGTTCCTGACGAGGACCCGCCCTGAAGCATCCACCAGGTCATACAGTCCACGGCAGGCCTGGATGCAAGCCCCCCGGTCGGCGCTGCGCGACGCCCCCGAGATGGCCTCCGACATGGTACACTGCCCGCTGTAACACACGCACAGTGCCCCATGGACGAAACATTCGATCTCGCAGGAAACAGCCGAGGCAATCTCGCGGACCGTAGACAGAGGCAGTTCCCGCTCGAGAATAAGCCGCGAACACCCCGCCTGCTCAAACTGGCGCGCCCTCTCGACCGTGCGGATAGCGCACTGGGTCGAAGCGTGGAGCGGCACCCTGATATCGTCCCACAGCGCGACGCGCGGGTCGCGGATGATAAACGCATCCGCCCCCGCCCCCTGCACTGCGAGCATCTGCCGATGGACCTCGTCCATCTCCCCCTCGCGAAGAAGGATGTTGAAGGTCACGAATATCCGGCAGCCGAAGCGATGGGCGTATGAGCACAGCCGGGCCACATCCTCGATAGTGTTCCCGGCATCCTTTCGCGCCCCGAAATCAGGACCCGCAATATACACGGCATCGGCACCACAGTCGATAGCTGCGATGCCGATGTCGGCATTTCTTGCGGGAGCAAGAAGTTCGAGGCTTCTCATCGGAACTATTTGAGTGCCTTGAGCTGCTTCTGTGCTTCTGCGCCGTAGGTAGGATCGTTCTCGACCATCTTGTAGAACTCTATCGCCTTGGCGTTGTTCTTCTGGTCCTGATAGAGGGTAGCGATGGTGAACTTGATGGCGGCTGCATTGCCTGCACCGGGCTTGAGCTCAACATACTTTTCGAAGTTGGCGATAGCCTTCTCTTCGTTGCCGGACTGCTGGCTGGCGAATCCTGCAATGTAGCAAGCTTCGGGAGTCTCCAGGTAGGAGTTGCTCTTCTCGGCATTGGCGATGGCGTCGGCGAACTTCTTAGCCTTGTTGGCAGCGTTGGCCTTCTTGAGGAAGATGTTTGCAAGCTGCTTGTTGGCTGCTTTTTCCTGTCCGAGGGAGGCGGCAAGTTCGTATGTCTCTACTGCCTTGTCCGTCTGACCGAGTTTGTCGTAAGTCTGGCCGAGGTAGAGGGTAGCCTTGGCGTTGGTCGAGTCGACTGCAATTGCCTGCTCGAAAGCGGCTGCGGCAGGTTCATATTCTTTAGCCTTGAGGGCTTTCGTTCCCTTCTGGATATATGCCTGGGGGATCAGGGCCTTTGCTTCAAAGACGGTTTCCTCGTCTCCGAGCTCTCCGGCGAGAGTGACAGTTTCGCTGAGTTTGGTTACGGCTCCGTCATAATCTCCTTCCTTCAGAGCGTCCTTTGCGATTGAGAGGCTGAGAGTAGGAAGAATGCTCTCGCAGTTGGCTGCCACCTCTGCGGCGCCTTCGGCCTCACCGAGTTCGACTGCGAGTTTGTGGGCACGCTGGAAATAGCTGAGTGCATCTGCCTTGTTACCGAGAGTGAGCGCCTCTGCGCCTGCGTTGTAAAGATCGGTTGCTTCGTTGACATCCTGTGCGAAGCCAAGTGTTAGAGCGGCAAATAATGCGCAAACAGATAATAAAACCTTCTTCATATAGTTAAATTTTTATTGCCCGATTAGGAACAAAATTATGAAAAATAACTCACGACTCCAAGCCCACGGGGGCTGTTTTTACTCGGAGCCACTCCAGTACATCTTCATCAAGCAGCGTGCCAAGATGCTCAAAAACGCTCGAATTATATTCGTTGAGCCAGTCTATCTCCCACTTATCCAGCAAGTTGAGGTCGAGCGCAGAAGTATCGAAATGGCACATCGTAAGAGGCTCGAAACGCAGGAAATGGCCGAATTCGGTGGTTCCGGCATCGACCGTTAGCAGCAGATTTTCGTGGCGGATGCCGTGCTTGCCCTCCCTGTAGAGGCCGGGTTCGTCCGAAGTGACCATCCCTTCGACCATGGGAGTCGGATCGAGATTCTGCCTTATCTGGTGCGGGCCTTCATGCACCCCGAGGAAGAATCCTACCCCATGGCCGGTGCCGTGGCCGTAGTCCATCAGCGAGCGCCACAGCGGCAGGCGTGCGGCGGCATCGATCCGGCCTCCGGGGGTTCCTGCCGGAAATACGGCGGTTGCCAGCCCGATATGGGCCTTCAGGACCAGCGTGTAGTCGCGTATCTCTTCGGCCGTACATTCGCCCATCGGCACGGTGCGGGTGATGTCGGTCGTGCCGCTGAGATACTGCCCGCCCGAATCGCAGAGGTACAGCCCGCGCGGCTCGATAAGCGGAGCGTCCGTGCGCGGCGTGATGTAGTGCGGCAGCGCGCCGGAAGGCCCGTATGCGGAGATAGTCTCGAAACTGTCGCCCTGGTAGTCTTCGATCTCGGCGCGGTACTGCCCGAGTTTCAGGGCGGCGTCCCATTCGCTCACCCGCTTGCCCGCCTGTACGCTCTTTTCGAGCCAGTAGAGGAACTTCTCCACGGCGGCCCCGTCGCGCAGGTGCGCCTCGCGTATCCACTCTATCTCCTGCGGGCTCTTCTGCTCCTTTCGGCGGGCTACCGGGCTGGGAGCCTCGACCACCTCGCAGGAGCACACGCCGCGAAGTTCGCAGTTCGCCGTCGTACTGTCGAGCCACAGCCGGCCTTCGAAGGCCGACAGCTCCAGGCCTACCTCGGCGTAGGGCAGCAGCTCGATTCCGTCGCCCGAAAGGGCATCGAAGGTTTCCTCCGTAACCGGATCCTCAACCTCTTCCTTCAAGACGAACCATTTCGCAAAGTCCTGCCCCACAAGCAGATACGATATAACCATCGGGTTGTACTCGATGTCGGAGGCCCTCACGTTGAGCAGCCATGCGATTTCGTCGAGCGCGCTCAGCAGGATCGCATCGCACCCGCGTTCGGAGAGCTCGCCGCGCAGCCACTCCATCTTCTCCTCGCGCGATTCGCCGGCCTTAATCCTGAAGATCGAAGTCTGCGGCACGCCCGGCCTGTCTTCCCAGAGTACGGAAAGAAGGTCGGGGACCCCTGCGAGTGCGAAGGTGCCGCCGAGTTCGCGACCGTCCTGCGCGCTCGTGCAGAGCGAATCAAATGCTACGACGGCCCCCTCATCCAACCTGCTCCGCAGCCATTCTGGGATAAGCACCTGCTCGGGCACCCGGGTCTTGTGGAGCACGACCCCCGTGCCCTCCAGCTGCTCCACCGCCTGGATGAAATACCTGGAGTCGGTCCAAAGTCCTGCGTGGTCGAGCGTCACGACCACATCCCCGGCCTCGCCGGTGAAACCGGTCAGCCATCTGACCTGTTTCCACCGCTCGGCCGGATACTCGCTCTGGTGTGGATCGGACCCTCCGACTATCACGGCATCCCAGCCGCGTCCGCGCATCAGCGCCCTCAGGGCCTCGATGCGCTCAGCATACTTATTTGTTTCCATTGACGTGGTCGGCAGCGGCGCAGAGCATCTCGTAGAACTCTTGCCCGTAAGCCTCGATTAGTGGTTTTTTCAAAAACTGGTAGACGCGGATCTTCTTCTCGCGTCCCTTGCGGAATGCGTCCTTGCAGATGTGCCAGCGGTGGAGGTTGAGCGCCTGCCCGCCGCCCGTGAGTTTAGTTACCCTGATAGGGTAGAGGCTGCACGAAATCGGCTTGCGAAGGCCCTTGCATTCGATAGCGCAGAGGCAGTTGCCGTCGCCCGGGAAATGGCAGAACGCGCAGGCCGGCGAGCCTTCGCTCAGCGGCGTGACGATATCGCCGTCGCGGTCGACTGCGAAAAAACCGTCGCGCGCGATAGCCGCCCGCCCGCCGTCGGTCATGAGCTCCTGAAAAACGGGGTAGCCTTGCTCAAGCGGCTCGATCTCTTCTTCCTTCAGCGGCGCCCCGCTGTCTCCTTCGATGCAGCAGGCTCCCTTGCAAGCCTCGTAGTCGCAGGCGAAATACTCCGTCACGACTTCCTCCGACACGAGAATGTCGCCTATCTGTATTATGGTTCCGAAAAGGTCTGAATGCATATTATTTCACGACATATTCAACCACGCCGGAGGAGATGATTTCTTCGAGGATCATGCGCACGTCGTCTTCCTGAACTCGGTCGATGCTCTTGGAGTAGAGCGAGATGAAGTCTTTGCCCTCGCTGTAGCGGTATAGGCAGTATTTGATGATGCCCTCGGGGGTGGCGAGCTCGCGGGCGACGTTGTTCCTGACTATCTCCTTGTAGGCCTTGAACTGGGCGTCGGTCACGGCGAAGTACTGCAGGTCGTCGAACTCCCGTCGTATCTCCCTGATGGCGGCGAGGGGCTCGGAAGCTGTGATGCCTGTAGGCAGACCGTCCTGGTCGCAGGGCCGGCAGGTGATATAGAGGGTCATCCGCTCCACTGGTGAGAGGTCCATCTTGCCGCTTACTTCGGCATACATCCCCAGAGGGGCGAGACCCATTGCAAGTTGCTTCTTGATGGCTTCGATGGCTACCAGGAAGGCGTAGTAATTGTCGAGATTGGAGGGAAAGAGGCCGGTCGCCGCCAGGTTGACGCTGTGGTCGGGGCCGTCGGCAACATGGGTGGTCCTCCCGCTGTGGAGGTTGTAGCGCACCGGTTCGCGAAGGGCGTAGATGCGCGAGGTCTTGAAGTTGCCAAGATACCTCGTCAGGGCCTGCAGGAGCTTTTCTTCAGCGATGTTTCCGGTGAAGATGAAGATTCCGTCCGCGGCGTTGCTGAAGCGCCTTGTGATGTATTCTTGCACCCTTTCTGGAAGGTCGTCGCCGAGGTTGTGGGCCGAACTCTTCTCGAGGAAGATATAGTCGGGGCAGATGAGACTGTCCATTACAGAGACGATGGAAGGGGGAACAGAAGCCGTCTTGATAAGGGCCGAGCGCCGGAAATAGTCGTAAGATTCCTGATCGATTTCGCAGGTATAGCCTATCTTCAGCAGTGCTTTCAGCACGGACTCCACGTCTTCCGGCTCAGCTTCGCCGTAAATCCTCATGTCTTCGAGGGTGATGGCTCCGAACAGTGTGATACCGTTGGAGAGAAGCATCTGGTGGAAGTCGTAGGTGCTCATTCCGGCGATGCGGCCGGTAGAGAGCACGTCGGAGAGGTACGCGCTTTCGCCAGGCCGGATGTCGCGCACCGACGATGCTCCGCCGCGCGCCGCAAAGCAGAACTTGAACCTGTCGGTTGAGGCGTCGCGCTTGTAGATGACCTTGATGCCGTTGTTGAATGTCCACAGGCGGCCTCCGGAAACAGGGTCCGTAGTGGTGTTGGCGAGTTTGATTCCACGCACCTGGGGGGTCTTGAGGACTTCGCCCATGATAGGATAGCTCTTGGCCTGGTGGAGTTCGCCCGACTCCATCCACCCGTCGCCGAGGAAGGCGTGGGCAAAATTTCCGAACAGTTCCAACTCGCGCTTAGGGGTGATCTTCCGTCCTTTGAAGAAATTCTTGATGATATCCTGCGAGGCGAGGTTGGTACCGAAGCGCGCGGCAGAGATGCACCTGTCGACATAGAAGGCGTTGCTCTTGCCCGGGGTAAGACCGGTTTGCACCAGTCTTGCGAGCGAGATGTTCTTTGCCATCTCGAACTCCGCAGGTGTCACTCCGCCCTTGGAGATGTCTGCAAATACGCCCGCGACAGTTTTGATGGTTTCCTGACGCATATCCTCAGGGACATACAGCCGCAGGACGTGGGATCCGGCATCCATGTAGCATGGAATGTCCTTCTCCTTGAGTTCGCGCTGCAGACGGTCGGTCACGATGTAGCTCATCTCGCGGCCGAAAAGCTCTGAGACCAGTGGAACGGGGGTATTGGCTTGATCGCGGGAGACACTCCCGTCTTTGAAGATGAACTCTATCGATCCTCCTTCGCCTTCGGGGTTGAATTCGAGCTTGCTGCCCTCCTTATGCTGACTGGGCTTTTGCGTTGGTGAGAGACGCGCAACGGTAAGCCCAAGTGTATGCAGGGTTGTCTTATATACTGCCCGGTCGATGTCTCCGCTGATGATGACGGATTGCTCGTTTTTGGATAGTTTGATGAGGTCGAAAAGCATCAGCATGGTTGAATCCGCCGTGCTTTTGGTGCTTATGTCCACATCGGGGAAACGGAAGATCCTGGCTCCCCGGTCGATCTCCACATAGCCGTTCTTGGTATAAGGGACGGCTGTGCGCCGTAGGAAAGCCTCAGGGCTTAGGTGTTCGAGCTCGGAGAGGGCTTGTCTGGAGGCAGGTACGTCCGTGATGCCTTCCTGCACAAGGGCGAAGTCCGCCCTGCCTTTGGTGGCAGGGTTGCTGACCAGATAGTATGCGATGCCGTTGGGAAGGGTGCCGGTCGTGACTTCCCCCGCCTGCTTGAGCTTCGGGAGACCCTGGGCTCTCAGGCTTACGCAGGGAAGCAGCACGAGGGCCGCTGCCAAAAGGTATCGCACTATGCGTCTCATCTGTAGCGTATAGGGTTGGTGTCTATCTGAGTCATTTCTATGCGCAGGTCGGGCAGGGCCTTGCCCAGAATTTCGCGAAGCAGGTCTTTGGTAAACTGCTCGCTCTGGTAGTGGCCGAGCTCGATGAGCATCATGCCGTCGCGCTCGAAGTAGTCGTGGTAGTGGAACTCCCCGGATATGAAGCAATCGGCGTCTTCTTGGATGGCTTTTCCCATCAGGAATGCTCCGGCACCGCCGCATAAGGCGACCTTTCGGATTGGTTTGCTGCCGGGCTCGCTGTGGCGCAGGGCTTTGACTTTGAATGTGTTTTGGAGGCGCTCCAGAAACGCTTCCGGCTGCTCGGGAGCGGGAAGGGTGCCGATGAGGCCGCTGCCGCACTCGGCCCCGTTGGAGTGCGCTCCGCACTCGGGCTTGGGCTCAAGCCAGCGGAGATCCTGCAGGCCGATGAGTTCGGCGATCTTGAAGTTGACTCCGCCGCGGGCATTGTCAAGGCTGGTGTGGGCGGAGTAGATGGCGATTCCCTCCTTGATGGCCTTGGTCACGCAGCGCTGCTGGTAGGTGTTGTCGCTGACCTGTTTCAGGGAGTGAAACAGCAGGGGATGGTGCGAAACAATCATATTGCATCCTTTGCGGATGGCTTCGTCCACTATCTCTTCAGTTACGTCCAGGCAGACGAGCACGCCCTTCACTTCGTCTTGGCAGAATCCTACCTGCAGGCCCGAATTGTCCCACTCGTCCTGATAGCGCAGCGGCGCGACGGCCTCGATCGCCGCTATTACGTCCGATACTTTTGTCATAACTTACGAATATACGAATTTTTTCCCGTCGCCTGCCCCGGCCCGTCAGTAAAACGCCCGATTTACTGACCGAATGCCATTCGCCGGTCCAATCCGTCAGTAAAACGCCCGATTTACTGACCGAACGACTCGCCGGCGACCATTTCAGCGACGAGAGAGTCGGCGACGAACCACTTTTCCTCGGGGATAGCGTAGTGATGACCGGCGAATGTGACGCCACCGGCGCGGCGGGTGCCGAGCATGATGGTCTCTTCGCGGATTTCTTCTGGCGAGAGGATTTCTCCTTCCGAAGTCCATCCTGTGAGCGATTCGGAGTTCCAGCTGCGGCGCTCACGTCCGTTGCGGTCTGCCTCGAAGGAGTGCGCGCCCGGGCCGAGGCCGACGTAGGGCATGCGCTCCCAGTATGCGCTGTTGTGCACGGCCTCCCTCCCCGGGCGCGCCCAGTTCGAGATCTCGTAGTGGCGGTAGCCCGCCTCGCGAAGGCGCGTGCAAATCATGGCGTACTGCTCTGCGCATTCATCGTCGGAGGCATCGGCATACTTCCTGTCGGAGGCATCCTTTGCGAGCTGTGAGCCCTCCTCGATGGAGAGCTGGTAGGCGGAGATATGCTCAGGGCCGAGGGCAAGCAGCCGGTCCAGGGTCGAAGCCAGCATCTCGCGTGAGAAAGCGCCGCCCTTCCACGAGCCGATCCCGAAAATGATATCGAGGCTAACATTGTCGAATCCGGCTTCCCGTATCATGCGGAAAGCCTCGATAGCTGTCTCTGCATTGTGCCTTCGGCCCATCCAGCGCAGAACGGTATCGTCAAGCGACTGCACCCCCATGCTCAGTCGGTTTACGCCGAACTTGCGAAGGGCGCGCAGATAGCCCGGGCCACGGGAAACCACGTCGTCGGGGTTGACCTCGACGGTAAATTCTTCGAACGGCCCCTCGGGGAGGTTTCTAAGGAGCTGCGTGAAAAAACGGAGGGGCATAACCGACGGCGTGCCCCCTCCGATGTAGAGGGTATTGGCCCCCGGCATTGATGCGAGAATCTCTCCGCGCCGAAGACGGGCTTCAGCGCAGAGATCCTCGATATAAGCGTCGAAATCTTCAGACCGGCTCCTGCGGCACAGCTCAGAATAGAAGTCGCAGTACCGGCAAAAACTCAGGCAGAAGGGGACGTGGACATAGATCATCAGCGAAGCATCAGTTCGGTGGTGCCAAGCAGGCCTGCGTCGGAGTAGACCTCGACCGTGTAGACACCCTTGAGATACTGGGGTACGTCGTTGACGTAGATGATCATGTCGACCTCCTGGCCTTCGTAGTCCACTTCGCGCGATGCGGTGGCTGCGACAGCCTCACCTGCGAGTTCAAACGAGGAGTTGGTGCCGTCCAGAAGAAGTGCTCCGTCTGGATCCTTCACCCTAAGGTAGACAGTCATGGGGCCTTTCTTTGCGAGGTCGTTCTCCACGAGGCTAAGCTCGACTGCGAGCCTGCGTACGCGGCTGCTGCGGTCGGTCACCCTGTCAGAGCCATTGTAGGCCTTGGCCACTATGCCGCGGGCCTTTACGACCGAGCCGGTAGCAACCTTGGCCGCGTATTCTTTGTTCTGGGCCTCGAGCTGCTGGTTCTTGCCGGTTGCTTCTGCAAGGTTTTTCTTTGTAGAATTCAATTCGGCCGAGAGCTTCTGGTTCTGCTGGTTGAGGGAGTCGATCTGGACAAGGTAGTTGCGCATGATGGAGCGCAGGGTGCCGAGCTCCTTTTCGTACTGGCGCATCTTGCTGCGATTGGTAGCGTCGGTTTTCTTGATGCGGTCTACGAGCACGGCGACTTCCTCGCG
>CAMNNY010000165.1 GCA_946546175.1 uncultured Bacteroidales bacterium | reverse complement strand
TTGCCGTCCTTCCTGAAGAGAATCAAAAGGCATCTGCGCCAGTAAAGGAGGAGCAGGTTGTCGCTCAGGATTCTCCCAGCGACAATTCTTCTGAAAAGTCTCAGTCTGAAGTCTCGGCCGAAGACTATTTCGCAAAGCTCGAAGCCGAAGAGGCGGCAGCCAAAACCAAAAAGCCTGCCCAAAGGGCGGCTTTGAAGGTCGGCGGTACCGTCGGCGGCAACGACGCCCACTTCACGGGCCTCGCCCATCCGGCCTATTCCGCAGGCGGCCCGTATACGGGGGTTACAGAGACCAGCGTCTCCGTCTACGGCATACCGGTTTCAGCCGGTGTCAGCGGCAGGTTCCACCTTACCGAAAAGCTCGCAGTTAGCGCCGGATTCAACTGGTCGCTCCTAACCAGGACATTTGCAGGCAAGTACAAGACAGCCGAGGGCGACATCACCCACACCATGCAGTACGTCGGTATCCCGCTTTCCGTCTCTTACGACCTTGTGGACAGCAAGACTCTTGCCTTCTACTGCTACGCCGGCGGAAGCGCCGAGAAGGCAGTTTCGAGCAAGTACTTCATCTATGCCGACAGTACTTCTCCTCTTTATTCCGAGTCTGTCAAGGCGCCCCAGTTCGGAGTGTTCGGAGGCATCGGAGTCGAGTTCAAACTCACGGACCTTCTCGGTCTCTACGCCGACCCCAGCGTGAGGTACTGGTTCCCCGGCAACCAGCCCAAGAGCATCAGGACGGACAAGCCGCTGATGTTCAGCCTTGAGGCCGGACTCAGATTCAATTTCTAACCTATCAGCAGATAACTATCTGAGCTTAACCAGCTCAACAGCACCAGGACATACATCTTCCTCCACAGGAGTGAGATGTATGATTCTTTGGTTGGGGCTGCCCCTGAACAGGAGCTGGGTGTCCCTCTGCTCCAGAATGAAGGGACCGTCGACAAGAGTGTCGATATAGGGGAGCATCTGGGCGAGATGTGGATCCGCCTGGATTTCTTCGATGGTGTATCCGGTCCAGCACCATATATTCTTGCCGGTTTCTTCCTTGATCCGGCGGGCAAGTTCAGTAAAACCATCCACCTGACAGAAAGGGTCTCCTCCGGAAAAGGAGACATTGGACATGGAATCGGCCTTGACTATTTCGAGAATCTCGTCTACCTCCATCCATGTGCCGTTGTCTATGTTCCACGACTGGGGGTTGTGGCAACCCTTGCAGGCGTGGTTGCACCCTGCACAGTAGATGGCCGTACGGAATCCGGGTCCGTCGGCCATCGTCTGATGCAGTATTTTAAGAATGCTGAGCTTCACTATTCGTGGACAACGCGGTCTTTGAGCTCCGCAAGCTTGGCGCTGTTCCACCTGTTGGTGGTGCCGACCAGGTAACCTGTGATACGCTGGAGCGTGTCGATGTGGTGTCCGTGGCAGTGAGGGCATTCGGTAAGACCTTCTGTAGAGTCTTCGTAGCCGCAGTCGAGGCAGCGGTTGCGGTTGTGGTTGACGGAGCCGTAGCCGATGTCGTACTTGTCCATGAGGTCTACGATCTGCATGATGGCCTCAGGGTTGTGGGTGGCGTCGCCGTCGATCTCCACATAGAAGATGTGGCCTGCGTTCTCGTATTTGTTGTAAGGACCTTCGATCTTGGCTTTGTGCTCAGGAGTACAGTGATAGTAGACCGGCACGTGGCTGGAGTTGGTGTAGTAGTCCTTGTCGGTGACTCCGGGGATGATTCCGAAGGTCTTCTTATCCCTGCGGGTGAATGCTCCCGAGAGGCCTTCTGCCGGTGTTGCGAGGCAGGTGAAGTTGTGCTGGTAGGTCTCGGCGAAGCCGTTGATCTTCTCTGCCATGTGGCTGACGATGCGAAGGCCGAGCTCCTGGGCTTCCTCGCTCTCGCCGTGGTGCTTGCCCACGAGGGCGATGAGGCACTCTGCCAGGCCGATGAAGCCGATGGAGAGGGTTCCCTGGTTCATCACGCTCTCAATCGTGTCGTTGTCGTCGAGCTTCTCGCTGCCGAGCCAGAGGCCGTTCATCAGCAGAGGGAACTGCTTCTTGAGGGCGGTCTTCTGGAAGTCGAAGCGCTCGTTGAGCTGCTTGGCAGCGATGTCGAGAGCCCAGTCGAGCCTCTGGAAGAACTTTTGGATACGGGCGTCTTTGTCTTCGATCTGCATGCACTCGATGGCGAGCTTCACGATGTTGATGGTGGTGAAGCTGAGGTTGCCGCGGCCGATAGAGGTCTTGGGGCCGAAGAGGTTGCCGTAGACACGGGTGCGGCAGCCCATGGTGGCCACTTCGTGGATGTAGCGCTTCGGGTCGTCAGCCTTCCATGCGTCGTCCTGGTTGTAGGTGGCGTCGAGGTTGAGGAAGTTGGGGAAGAAGCGGCGTGCGGTCACCTTGCATGCGAACTTGTAGAGGTCGTAGTTAGGGTCGCCGGGCAGGTAGCTCACGCCCCTCTTCTTCTTCCAGATCTGGATGGGGAAGATGGCGGTCGAGCCGTTGCCTACGCCTTCATAGGTCGTGTTGAGGATCTCGCGGATGATGCAGCGGCCTTCGGCGGAGGTGTCGGTACCGTAGTTGATCGAGGAGAATACGACCTGGTTGCCGCCACGGCTGTGGATGGTGTTCATATTGTGGACGAACGCTTCCATTGCCTGGTGAACGCGGCTGACCGTCTGGTTGATGGCGTGCTGCTTTGCGCGCTCCTTGCCCTGGAGGCCGACGAGGTCTCTCTTGAGGTAGTCGTCGATGGGAGCCGACTTGAGCTCGGAGTAGTCTATGTTGGTAAGTGCGCTCACCTTATCGATCTCTTCCTCATAGGTCTTGCGCACGAAAGGCGCGAGGTAGAAGTCGAATGCGGGGATAGCCTGTCCGCCGTGCATTTCGTTCTGGACGGTCTCCATCGAGATGCAGGCGAGCACCGAGGCGGTCTCGATCCTCTTGGCGGCGCGGGATTCGCCGTGTCCTGCCTTGAGGCCGTGCTCGAGGATGAGGTCCAGAGGATGCTGGATGCAGGTGAGAGACTTGGTCGGATAGTAGTCCTTGTCGTGGATGTGGATGTAGTTGCCGGCTACGGCCTCTCTGACGTCCTCGGAGAGGAGGCATTCGTCAACGTAGGATTTGGTGGCCTCGGAGGCGAACTTCATCATCATGCCGGCGGGGGTGTCGGCATTCATGTTGGCGTTCTCGCGGGTGATATCGTTGGCCTGGGCGTCGATGATCTCCTGGAAGATCTCGTTGGTCTTGGCCTTGCGGGCGAGGTTGCGCTGGTTGCGGTAGGCGATATATGCTCTTGCTACCTCCTTGCGGGGGCTCTTCATGAGCTCCATCTCGACGCAGTCCTGGATTTCCTCCACGCTCATCTCGGCCTTTCCGGACCTTGAGATGGTGTCGGCGATCTTGGCTGCGAGCACGATGTCCTCTCCGGCTTCGGTGATTGCCATTGCCTTGAGGATGGCGGCGACGATCTTCTGGTTGTTGAATTCGACCTTGCGGCCGTCTCTCTTGATAACAGTTTGTATCATAATGTGGCGAATATTTCTGTCCTTGCCGATTTAGGAGAGCAAGGATGGTTTCATATGTTAATCGTATATGCAAATATAGAACAAGCTTTTTCTAAATGTTCAGCATTTGAAAAGAAAAGTTATCCACAAAAATAAGAATCCCCTGTTAAATTGTTGATTAACAGGGGATACTGTATGTGGCTAATTTGGAATTACTCTAAATCGATAACTATTATGTTTCCCGCTCGGACGGGAAATGTGGATAACTCCGCTTTAGTCGCTGACCCACACCAGGGCGTGGCGGTCGAAGGTAATGTAGTGGAGTTCGAGCTCTTGCTCGTAGCCGTCTTTGTCGGTAAATGTGGCGTCGAGGTCGCCCTCGTCGCGGAAGCGGAAACTGTCGAGTTCGATCTGCTCGGCGAAGTCTACGTCGTACTGCGAGGTGAGTTTGTAGATGGCTTCTTTCGCGCACCAGTAGATGGCGAGCTGCTCGTTGCGTTTGTTGTCGTCGAGATCGTCGATTTCGTCTTCAGAAAGGGCTTTCTTCTCTACTGCGGCGAAGTCGCGGTCGAGCGATTCGCAGTCGATTCCGACCTCGGCCTCGGTCGAGAGGATGATGGCGACGTATTTGTCGGTATGGGTGATGCTGATGTTGGTCGGGTCGTTCTCGATATAGGGCTTGCCGTTGTCATGGTGCGACAGATAGACCTTTTCTTCAAACATCTGGTCGAGAAGTGCGCGTACTGCGAGCTTCTGTTTCCGGAGTGATTCGCTTTTGATATAGGAGATTTCCTCAAGTTCGTCTGAGGGGATGGACGTCATCGCGCGAAGCTCTTCTTCGCTTTCAGAAATTTGCCAGACACCTATGCGCAAATGCGCAGGGTCGTCTACGTCTTTTGTAAGAAATAGTGCCATAAAAGGTTTATAATCGATGCAAATATAGTGTTTTTCCGAATTCCGCACAAATCCTGTCTTTTATCATCGGAATTTGCTAAATTTGCCTCGCTTTTAGAAAACAACTAACACATTTATATTATCATGAAGTATTTGACCAACGAAAAATTGACCATCGTAGGCGCCGGCGGAATGATCGGTTCCAACATGGCCCAGACCGCCCTTATGCTCGGTCTCACACCCAACATCTGCCTCTACGACATCTTCGAGCCCGGTGTTCACGGTGTTGCTGAGGAAATGTATCACTGCGGATTCGAGGGTGCCAACATCACCTGGACCGTCGACCCTGCAGTCGCTTTCAAGGATGCCAAGTACATCATCTCTTCCGGTGGCGCTCCCCGCAAGGAGGGTATGACCCGCGAAGACCTCCTCAAGGGCAACTGCAAGATTGCCGCTGAGTTCGGAGACTACATCAAGAAGTATTGCCCCGATGTGAAGCACGTAGTCGTGATCTTCAACCCTGCAGACGTTACTGCTCTTACAGCCCTTATCCACTCCGGCCTCAAGCCCAGCCAGCTTACTTCTCTTGCAGCTCTCGACTCCACACGTCTTCAGAGCAACCTCGCTAAGGAGTTCGGCGTGCCTCAGAGCTCAGTTACCGGTGCCCACACTTATGGCGGTCACGGCGAGCAGATGGCAGTCTTCGCTTCTCAGGTCAAGATCGACGGCAAGCCCCTCGCAGAGATGGGTCTGAGCCCCGAGCGTTTCGCCGAGATCAAGCAGAACACCATCCAGGGCGGCTCCGCTATCATCAAACTCCGCGGCCGCAGCTCATTCCAAAGCCCCGCTTACTGCGCAGTCAAGATGATCGAGGCTTCGATGGGCGGCGCTGAGTTCACTCTCCCTGCCGGAACCTATGTCAACAACGCCAAGTACAAGAACGTGATGATGGCTATGCCCACCACGATCGACGCTACCGGTGTTCACTTCACCGAGCCTGTCGGCACCCCCGAGGAACTCGCAGCTCTTGACGCATCTTATGCACATCTCTGCAAGATGCGCGACGAGATCGTCGAGCTCGGAATCGTCCCTGCAGTCGCCGACTGGACCAAGATGAATCCGAATCTTTAGTTTTTAAGGCGCGTTTTTGCCTTAAGGTGCAGATTATTTGAGGGAGGTTGTGGCTATTTTGCCGCAACCTTCCTTATATTTGTATGTTATGAGAAAACCACATCTGCCCGCAGTTGCTTTGGCGATTGCCTTCGCCGCCTGCACTCCGCAGCCGGTCGATATCCCGCAATATGGCAAAGATCCCAACCAGCCGGTGGAGCCCGTCGATACTACCGTGACGCCTCCGGCAGATACCACTTTGCCCCCGACACCTCCCACGCCGCCTGAGCCTGTCGAGGACGGTACAGGTACGGTGCTCATTATCGGCGGAGGCTCGAGCGGCGTGTGTGCCGGCATCCAGGCGGCGAGGCTCGGCGTCGACGTGATCATAGCGGAGGAGACGCCATGGCTCGGGGGCATGCTCACCTCGGCGGGCGTGAGTGCCACCGATGGCAACCACAAGATGCGTCAGGGGCTTTTCGGCGAGTTTGCCAATGCCCTTGTCATGCACTACGGTTCGTTGGAAGCCCTCAAGACCGGCTGGGTCAGCAATATGCTCTATAGTCCGAAGGTTGCTGAGCAGATTTTCGAAAACTGGGTGTCCTCATACAATAACCTGACCGTCATCAAGAATGCTGTTTTCCAGAGTATCAGCGAAAACGCAGATGGCTGGTCGGCCTCGTTCGACACGCCGGAAGGCGCGCGGACAATCAGCGCAGACATCGTTATCGACTGCACCGAACTCGGCGACGTGGCCAAGGCTGCCGGCATACCATACCATGTCGGCATGGACTCTCCCGACTACGCAGGAGAGCCGATGGCGATAGGCCCCAACGACGTGGTTCAGGATATAACGATGGTGATGACCCTCAAGAACTACAACAAAGACGTCACTATCGCCAGGCCCGAGGGCTACGACGAGAGCCTCTACTACAACTCCTGCAAGAGCGCCTACAACGTGGCGAACACTACCGGGCAGACTATCTGGTCGCCTCAAGAGATGATGTCCTACGGTCTGCTTCCCGGGGGAGAGGATATGATCAACTGGCCCATCCACGGCAATGACTACTATGTCAATCTGATTGACATGAGCCGTGAAGAGCGCGCTGAGGCCATTCAGAAAGCCAAGAACCATTCGCTCGGCTTTCTCTACTATCTCCAGACAAAGATAGGATACAATACCTGGGGGCTTGCCGACGACCAGTACCCGACCGAAGACCGCTTTCCGCTGATTCCATACCACCGGGAGTCGCGGCGCATTGAGGGCGAGTACCTGTTCAGCGTGACCGAAGCGGCGTCACCTTTCGAGTACTCCGGATACCGTACAGGCATCGCTGTGGGCGATTACCCGGTCGATCACCATCACTATCAGTACCCGAACTGGAAAAGCATTGCGATTAGTTTCCCCAAGATCGTTCCCTTCACCATTCCGCTCGGCACGATGATTCCCAAGGAGAAGGACAACTTCCTGGTAGCCGAAAAGTCCATTTCCGTGACCAACCTCATCAACGGATCGACGCGCCTCCAGCCCGTCACCATGGAGCTCGGCCAAGCCGCAGGCGCACTCGCGGCCCTCAGCATCAAGAAGCGCCTGAGTCCCCGCGAGGTCTCAGTTCGCGATGTGCAGGAAGTTCTGCTCGCGGTCGGTGCGCGCCTGCAGCCCTACCTCGACCTCGAGCCTTCGAGCCCCGACTTCAATGTGCTGCAGCGCATTGGTTCCACTGGCATCATGCGCGGCAAGGGCCAGACCGTCGGCTGGTCTAACGAGATGCGCTTCCGCACAGGCGACTACCTGCTGAAGAGCGAACTGTACTTGACGGATTACTACGGAATTCCTTACGACAGCTCCACGGCGGCCATCACCGGTGCGGAGTTCGTTGACCTTTTGGAGCGTATCGTGCGTTCGCAGCCGGGCTACACTACCGACGAAGCAGCCGGGTTGCCTCTCGACACGCCCCTTCGCAGTGCCTCCAGCGTCCGCCGCCTCGACGCCGCCAGACTCATTGACGAGGTCCTCGATCCCTTCCACGCGCGTCGCGTCGATTTGCGGGGAGAAGTTCTATAGCCGCTCTTCGTAATCGAAGCCTGCTACCTCCGCCCGGCCGCTGCGGCAGTACGGGCCGATCGTAACTCCTGTAAAGCCTCCTGCCACTTCTGTGCTCCTCAGCCGGTACAGGAGGCGCAGGGCGTGAGCCCGTTGCCTCCTCATGGCACCTAGTCAGGGGGCGTCAAAGCACCTTGAGGCCGCGAAGTCTTGAGCGGCCGGGACGTAAGGCCCTCGCCCTGGTTATGGCGAGGGCCGTCGCCACTTCAGCGGCACCTCGAATCCCCGCAGTAAAGTCGCAATCGCGCAAGCTGAGCCGCCCCGACGAGCTCGGCGCAGCGCGATCTGAGTGGTTCTCTTCTTGGCTGATTATCGCCAAATAGTCGCCGGCTCATAAGCTTTGTAGGGTGTTCTGTTGGGGGTACCCATGGCAGCAGGGGCCCAAATGAGGGACAGCTGCCGGACGACGTGCCTTAGACTGTCCTCTGGAGGGGGTGTAATCGGCAGCTGTTTGGCGAAAAACTCGTTAGGTGTGCAAGGTGGAATTTTGGGGCAGCAGGACGCGGGTGTGCTACCAACACTCCTTCGCGATTAGCAAGTCGCGGGCGAGAGTGTCCGCGAAGGGGATCGCCGTTTTTGTCGGATTTTGCACGACGGGG
>CAMNNY010000164.1 GCA_946546175.1 uncultured Bacteroidales bacterium | reverse complement strand
CACCCCTTCAGAAGCGAAGCACCCAGGCGCAAAACTCATACTGAACGCGAGCCGTTATTTGCAACTAAATGATAATCAGTAAGTTCGTGAAACGATCACTTAAATTTCAGCAGATCATATCAGCATTTTTCTGTGATTCAGGTAGTTATAAATTACACCCTATGACGGTCTTTGTGCGCGAGGGAGATAGCCCCTTCCGTTAGTATATTGGCCGATCTATTGACCAAACCGTGCAACAAACGGAACACATACTTTTGGACGTGATCCGGAGCAAAGCCTGCTGACAATAGGCGAGGCACAAAAAAAAGCTGACCGTTTCGGCCAGCTTTTTTTGTTGAAGCAGGGTAATTACTTCGTGATGACCTTTGCCATCTCGAGGACTTTGTTGGAGTAACCCCACTCGTTGTCGTACCAAGCGCAAACCTTGACGAAGGTCTTGTCGAGCTGGATACCTGCCTTCTCGTCGAAGATGGAGGTAAGAGGGCAGCCACGGAAGTCGGTGCTGACGACAGACTCGTTGGTGTAACCGAGAACACCCTTGAGTTCGCCTTCGGATGCAGCCTTCATGGCAGCGCAGATCTCCTCGTAGGTAGCTTCCTTGTTGAGTTCGACGGTGAGGTCGACGAAGGAAACGTCGCTGGTAGGAACGCGGAGGCTCATACCGGTAAGCTTGCCGTTGAGCTCAGGGAGAACCTTACCTACAGCCTTTGCAGCACCGGTCGAGGAAGGGATGATGTTCTCGAGGATACCGCGGCCGCCGCGCCAATCCTTCTTGGAAGGACCGTCAACGGTCTTCTGGGTAGCTGTAGCAGCGTGAACGGTGGTCATGAGGCCGCGCTTCACACCGAAGTTGTCGTTGAGGACCTTGGTAAGAGGTGCAAGGCAGTTGGTGGTGCAGGAAGCGTTGGAGATGATGGTCTGGCCAGCGTAGGTCTTGTCGTTGACTCCGTAGACGAACATAGGAGTAGCGTCCTTGGAAGGAGCGGACATGATGACCTTCTTTGCTCCGGCCTTGAGGTGAGCCTCTGCGAGCTCTGCGGTGAGGAAGAATCCGGTAGATTCAACGACTACGTCTACATTGAGAGCGCCCCAGGTGATGTTTGCGGGATCCTTCTCGCAGAATACCTGAATCTTGTTTCCGTCGACGATAAGATAGTTGCCCTCGACCTTGATGTCGTGGTTGAACTGTCCGTGAACGGAGTCATACTTAAGCATGTAAGCGAGATAATCAGGATCGAGGAGGTCGTTGATACCTACGACTACGATGTCCTTGCCGAAATTCTCAACTGCTGCACGGAAGACCATACGTCCGATACGGCCAAATCCGTTAATACCAAGTCTAATCATTGTTTTAAAAGATATAATTAAAATGTGTTGATACTTTCTTGTTTTTTTGCGCCGCAAAGATACGAAAAAATAGCGAAATTCAATAACTTTGTAGAAAATACGATGCGGAATGAAGATTTTGATTTCAAATGACGACGGATATCAGGCCAAGGGTATACACGCCCTTGTGCATATCATGAAGCGCTACGGAGATGTGACGGTGGTGGCCCCGAAGACTCACCACTCCGGGATGTCGATGGCTATCTCTCTCGGACACAGACCCTTGGGCTTCCGCGATTTGGGCATTATCGACGGCGCACAGTGGTACTACCTCGACGCGACTCCGGCAAGCTGCACCAAATTCGCGATCGACGAGCTCTACAAAGACGGTCTGCCCGATGTCGTCATCAGCGGAATCAATCATGGCTCCAACGCCTCTACCGCAATGTGGTACAGCGGCACTATCGGTGCTGCAAGGGAGGGAGCCCTCGGCGGAGTGCCGGCTATAGCGGTGTCGCTGAACAATCTCCACGAAGACGCCGACTTCTCCGTAGTGGAGCAGCTCTTCCCGTCCGTCTTTGATAAGCTCATGGCCAATCTTCCCAAAGACAAGATTATCGTCTACAATGTCAATTTCCCCGATCTGCCTGCAGAGAAGATCCGCGGCATCCGTTCTACGACCCAGGGCCGGGAGAAGTGGGTCAATGAGTTTGTCCCCATCGAGCCCTCGGAGCGTCAGGAGGGCGAGGCCTACTACGTGATGGCCGGGGAAGTCATCCCGCTCGAAGACAATCCAGTCTCGTCAGACAACTGGGCCGAAGACAACGGATATATCTCCATAACTCCGCAGAGTCTCGACAATACCGATATGGAGGAGTATCGAAGGCTCTCAAGCATTTTTTAGATGAAATACTACCTCATAGCGGGAGAGGCCTCCGGCGATCTCCACGCATCCAACCTTATGAAAGGCCTCAAGGCCGAAGATCCCGGGGCGGAATTCCGCTTTGTGGGAGGCGACCTTATGGCGGCGGTGGGAGGCTCCATGCTCTTCCACTTCAAGGAAGGGGCCGTTATGGGGGGAGCGGATGTGTTGCGCAAGGCCGGAGCGCTGCTTTCGCGCCTGCGTTCTTGCAAGGCCGATATCCTGAGCTGGAAACCGGATGTGGTGATCCTTGTCGATTATCCCGGCTTCAATATGCGTATCGCGAAGTTCGCCCATGGCCACGGGCTGAAGGTATTCTACTACATCGCCCCGAAGACCTGGGCCTCCCGCGAAGGACGCAACCGTAAACTCCGCCGCTATGTAGACAGGCTTTTCATCGTTTTCCCGTTTGAAATACCGTATTTCGAGTCCAAGGGGATACCCTTTGTCTATAAGGGCAATCCGCTTGTTGATGCAGTCGAGTCCACTTCTTTCGGGACGGTCTGCGAGCAGCCCTATATGGCTGTTCTGGCGGGTTCCAGAAAAGGCGAAATATCGCGTATGATGCCAGTGTGCATGGAGGTCGCCGACCGCTTGCACGCGCTGCCGGAGTATTCAGGCTACAGGTTCGTGGTGGCGGGAGCGCCGGCTCGCAGCGAGGCCGACTATGCGTCATGGCTGGAAGGGCGTGAGGCCTACGTCGAACTCGTGTTCGGCCGCACATACGATGTGCTGAAAGGGGCGAAGGCCGCGATAATCAACTCCGGGACGGCCTCCCTTGAAGCGGCTCTGATCGGGACCCCGCAGGTCGTGTGCTGGTCAACTACGCCGGTGACGGCCTTTATCGCCCGTAAGATCCTCCACGTCATGGACCATATCAAATACATCAGCCTCGGGAACCTGATTCTCGACAAACTTGCGTTCCGTGAGCTGGTCCAGGAAGAATTTACTGTGGAAGGTGTACTCGAAGAGGTCCGCAGGCTCTGTGAGGATTCCGAGTACCGTGAGGGAATGCTCTCTGACTATGCTGCCATCAAAAAAGCCCTCGGTGGCGGTGGCGCGTCGAGGGCTGTAGCAAGTGAGATGATCTCTCTTCTCCGGTAATTATTTCACCGTTATCTGAGCTTTGATCGTTTCTGTGGTACCGTCGCTCAAGGTGACGGATGCCTCTACTCTGTGTACCCCGGACTTAAGGATGGCCGATACGCCGGATTGTTTCTGGGAGTCGTAGTACCAGGTTACGCTCTTTATCGGAGTGGATCCGGCCACAAGTTCGAAGTAGTAAGTGTCTCCGGCGACGGGGTTCTCGGGGAGCGCGATGAACGCGGCATCCACGGCCGGAACGGAAGAGGAAAGATAGATGGTCTTGCCAGCCGGATAAGTGTAGCTTTCCTTTCCTTTTACAGGCGTCCAGTTGCCGGCGGAGTCTCTGTAGTAGAGCAGGACCCTGTCGCCGAAAGCGACATTGCCGGTGATTTTGCATTGGATGCCGCTGAGAGTCACGATATTGTAGGCGGGAATCTCCAGAGGGCTCTCTTCCGAGACATACTCCTTGAGGTTTCCTTTCCAGTCTACGAGCGCAGCCTTGACCGCCCCTTTATAGTCCTGATAGTAGTTGATGTTGGTCAGTGCGTCTGCGGCAAGGGTAAACGCTTTGCCCTGGATGCTTCCGGAGGTAATGCTGAGCCCCTTGCTCGTTTCGTCGTTACAGTCGAAGATTATGGGACCGGCCATTACGGGGTCGTCGCCCTCCCTGTCCGGCTCGAGGCCCACTACCATGCTGTGGTCTTCGTCGAAGGTGTAGGAGCCGGGAATCTTCAGGGTAAGGGTGAAGAAGCCGTTGGACTCGCCGGACCATCCCCAGTTCATATAGAGGAAGTCCCGCTCGTCGTAGCCCTCACACACAAACTGATGGCCGCCGTCAGTCTCGCTGCTGCCGGCATAGATTACCGGTCTGCCGCAGTCGATCTCCCTGATGATGATCTGTGTCCACTCCGCATCGGTGTAGGCCTGCCTGTAGAGCAGCTGGGCAGAAGCAGAGTAAGACATGTGGTTGACCATGGCATTGACTATATTCTCGGAGTAAGCACCGGTTCCGGTTTCGTAGTTGTACATTGCCTCGACCATCACTCCGCAGTCGTGCATGAGCTGCGCGACCGCCGCTTTTTGGGCAGAGGTGGCAGATTTTGAATAAGTGATGGGCATCAGAGTATAGTCGTAGCGGTGGGAGTCGATGCTGTAGCTGTCAATGGTGTATTTTTTATCGGTGTCACTCGTGTATGTATATCCGCCGATGGTGCCTTTGCCCTGTTGAGGCCATTGGTGGTAGCGGATTACTTCGGACATCGCGGTGGCCACGCAGCCGGAGAGCGCACGTACCGTGCGGCCGCTTTCAACTACCGTCGGGCATTGGTCGTTGAAAGGGGAGTCTTGCCCCCAAAGGGCGGTGCCGAGTACTTTCCTGCTTGATGCCTTGGTCTTGTAAGCAGCTGTTTTCCAAAGTGATGCGACTTCCGAATTCTGGCGGACACCGGCTGCCCGAACAGCCTTGATGCTTTTTTCGTAGCCAGACATCCATGTCCTGAGGTTGTCAGGCATGCGTTTCGGAGTAAAGGTTCCGGTCTCGTTATACCCAAGCACGGGTGTAACTGCGTCTTCTGCCGAGATTATTATCCAGCCTCCGCGGCTCCCGCTGAAAACGTAAAAAGCGTCGGAGCCGTAGTTTTCCTGCCTGACCTCGCAGCCGAGCCACTTGGAGGCTATTTCGCCGGCTTTCTCTACGCTTACGGTATCTGCGAATGCAATGCCCTGGAAGAGAATGCCTAAAATGCTTACTAATGCTATATGTCTGATATTCATGACAATTACTTCACAGTGATGATGTAGCCGTATTTTTCATTCTCGTCGACGAGCCATACCATTTCTCCGTCGGCCTTGACTACAGTCGCCTTTGAGGTGAATTCGCTTTCTAAACCGGCTATCCCATAGCTGCGGACCGAGAGATCGGCTGAAGTCTCTTCGGTGAAGGCGGCGGCAGAGGTGCTGATTCTAAGCAATTCGCCGGTAGAAGGATTCTGGAGCCTCCATTCGGAGAGGGCGGAGTTGCGCGAGACGATAGCCGTCTGGTCCAGACCTCCGACGAATGCCTTGATGGGAGTGGCGACCCCTTTTGCTATCTTGTAGATACCGGGGTCGGTGAATTCTGCGAGTTCGGCACCTCCTGCAAGCGGCTCCTTATATTTAAAGTCGGGAGACGTGGCCCAATCTTGTTCTGAGACGGTGAAGGGATAGGGGGTCGAATGACCTGATTCCAATACAAGAAGCCTGGAATTGGAGTACTGTCTGCCTTCAGCGAACTGGCCGACTGAACCGAGAACAGCCGAATAATCACCGCCCGCGGTGCTCAGCGTGATTGAGAGCAAGGTGTTCTGAGGCGCGAATATCACCTCGTAGGCGCTGACTCCGTCCTTTGAGGTCGCGCTGAGGTGAGCGTGAAGTTCTGCTTTGTCACCGCTGACCTTGACTGTGTTCCTGTCCATGTTGAAAGTCACCGACGGATAGGCGCTGAAAAAGACGTCGTTGATTTCACTTCCCGTATCGTTGCGTACATACAGTACAAGTTTAGTCATCTTTGGCTCGAACCTGAATACTACGGCAGGGTCGGAAACCGAAGCGCGGGTTTCACTGACAAAAAGCCCGGAAGCCCTGAAGTCCTTATCGTTTCTCTGGTCGGGATACACCGAGAATACCACTTTGCCGCCTTCGTTGAAGCGCTCGTCGTAGGGGAAGTATGCCCTGAAAGCGACAGCGCTGTCGGGCATGGCCTTGGGCCAGTATAGGGGATTGACCGGAGTGAGTTTGCCTCCGGAATATGAGGTGCGGACATTGCGGTACGAGAGGGGATAGTCCATGTTGACCCCGATGAGATCGCCGCTGGCGATATGTTCTGACTCTTCTGCCGTGAGATTGAGCCTTTCTCCACGCGTCGTCCTGCCCTTGGGCTCTTGCTGGCACGATGCCAGGACCAAAACAGCGGCTATCAGAGATGTTATTCTTTTCATGCCGCAAAGGTAGTGCTTTTTTTAGATATTCTTCGTAAATTTGGAACTCGGACAGATATGAATAGTAATGTATAAACACTTATAAGATGAAAAGGATTATTGTTGTGGCCGGCCTCTTTGCCGTCTCGCTTGGAGCTTTCGCCCAGGCCCAGAAACCCAAAGTGAACTTCCCCGAGTATATATTTACTACCGTCAAGGAGAACCCCGTCACTTCCGTGAAGAATCAGAAGAGCAGCGGTACCTGCTGGGCATATTCTACTATCAGTTTTGTGGAATCTGAGGTGATCCGTCTCAACGGCATCACCGATACGGCCAAGTTCCCCGATTTCTCGGAGTTCTTCGTTGTCAGCCACTCTTACTCCGACCGTGCCGACAAATATGTGATGCTCGACGGAAACCTCACCTTCGCTGCCGGCAGCGAGGCGGACGATGTGCTCGATGTCATCCGTGACTACGGTATCGTGCCCAATGCCGAGATGACAGGTATGAACTATGGTACCGATCTTCCCAAGCAGGCCGAACTCGACGCCGTTCTCAAGGCCTATATCGGAGCCGTAGCCAAAAATCCCAACAGGACTCTCACGACCGCATGGAAGAGAGGTTTCCAGGCTATCCTTGACGAGTATCTTGGAGAGTATCCCGAGACCTTCTCGGTGGACGGTAAGAAATACACTCCGGAGAGTTATCGCGACGCCCTCGGATTCAACCCCGATGACTATGTGACCCTTACCTCTTTCACACACCACCCCTTCTATACCTGGTTCCCACTGGAGGTTTGTGACAACTGGCGCTGGGACGAAGTCTACAATGTCCCCATCGACGAACTTATGGAGATCCTCGAGAACGCTCTCAACAATGGCTATACCGCAGCCTGGGGCGCAGATGTAAGCGAGCCCGGATTTACCCGTGACGGCCTTGCCATCCTTGCCGACGTTGAAGCTACCAATGCAGGATCCGACCAGGCGCATTGGGTTGGTTATGCCGAGGCCAAGGATGCCAAGAAGGCTCCCAAGAACGGCTCCAAGACCAATAATGTAGTGGAAAAGGAAGTCTCACAGGAGCAGCGTCAGGCCGATTTCCTCAACAAGACCATGACCGACGATCACGGTATGCATATCTACGGTATTGCCAAAGACCAGTGGGGCGGCAAATACTACCTTGTCAAGAACTCATGGGGCGAAACCGGCAAGTACAAAGGAATCTGGTATGCCAGCGAGAAGTTCGTAAAGGGTCAGACCCTCGATATCATGATCCACAAGAGCGCACTTCCAGAAGGCTTTGCCGAGAAGCACCCTAATATCAACAAGTAAACGGCCTGTATGTCTGTAAGGAAATACATCCCGGATTTTATTACTTCGCTCAACCTGGCTTCAGGTGTCCTGGGAGTGGTCTTTGCCATGCAGGGCAACATAAGTGTGGCATTCCCTCTGATGATAGCCGCTGCCGTTTTCGATTTCTGCGACGGCTTGGCGGCGCGTCTTCTTGGGGCTTACTCCGATTTCGGAAAGGAACTCGATTCGCTGAGCGATCTCGTTAGTTTCGGCGTGCTCCCTTCGGTGATGCTTTATAACCTGATGAGGACATGCACGTTCTCCTCGAGCGCATGGTGTTTTGTGCCGCTTCTGATCGCCGTTTTCTCAGGTCTCAGGCTCGCAAAATTCAATCTTGACCCGCGGCAGCATACGTCTTTTGTCGGCCTCCCGGTTCCGGTCAGCGCGATGCTCTGCGGCTCACTCAGTTACTTCGTGGCGTTCGAGCCCGCTTCACTTCTTGCAACGTTGAGCGGAGGGCTGGTGTTCGTGCCTGTCCTGACAGTATGCCTTTGTTTCCTGCTGGTCAGTGAGATTCCTATGTTCTCGATGAAGTTCGGCGGGGATAAAGCCTCAAAGTCAGTTAGAATCAAGCGGATATCATACATTGTGGAGATAGCTGCGGTGGTCGGACTTACGATGCTTCTCGGGCTCAACTGGTCGCTTGCCGTAACGCTTTCGTGCGCACTTTATATAATCAAGAACATTCTTTACGCATTATTCAAGGTTTAGATGAAAGTTAAGTATTGGTCCATACTGTCTGCATTTATTCTGGCATTAGCAGCATCCTGTCAGCCCAAGCCTGCGCCGCAGCGTGCAGTGGTCGGTTATGTGGATGAAATCATAGAAGACAGGTCGGAAAGCGGCCATCAGCTGCTCTCGGCTTTCGATCAGCGCGATCCCCTCGGAGACATAGTGGTGTTCGGCCCTTCGGACGAAGTCCGTTCGATGTCGCTGGCTCTTCTTTCGAGTGACCGTTTCGACAATGTGGATGCACGCCCGATAAGTGATTCCCTCCCTGATTTCAGCGGGGAAGTAATCTGTCAGGTTGTGCTCTCAAATCCCGAAGTGCTGGATAGTTATGGCGCGGATGAAGGCTCGTCGCTTCGTGAACTCACAGTAAGAGCCGTGCTTTCGTCAATCGATACTCTGAGTTATCGCACACCGAGCGATCTTTCTTCATACTCCCACAAGCACCGCGGAAAGGTGGTGGTGATGACATCTTCTCAGATGGCATCGTACGGCAAGTACGACGTGGATTCGTTGATGAGAGCTTTCGGAATTGAATCTGCAGTGTTTTTCCCTCTGGAACTCATGGCGGACAAGGCTCTTTCCAAGGCGGAATCGAGGATAGGAATAGTTACTTCGAAGCCGCAGGAACTCTACGATGAGTATTTCAGGTTCAGGGAAGATGCCCGCGGACACTTTATCGGAGCTTTTCCAAAAGAGACCGTCCTCGCCACTCAGACCAGCATTGCTGATTCTCTCGCGCTTGACGTTCTCCTGCTCGACGATCCCGCCGTGCCCGCAGATACCTTGAGGGCCCGCTTCCCGAAGGTCGAAGTGGTCGACCCTGCCGCCGTGACGGCCGAAGCCTGCTTCCGCGCCATGCGCAGCCGTAACATATTTACCCACAGAGTAGCTTATCCCAGGTGGACTGCTTATACGGCGGAACCGTCGGGGGATCTGCAGCATATCCTGATTGATTCTGATGACAGATAACAGCTTCAAACCGACAATAACGCCCGAAGAACTCGAGCAGCTTCCCCTTAAGGCTTTTGAAGGCCAGATAGTCGTCATCGACTCTCCAGGCTTGGAGTTCTACAGGGCGACTCAGTACCTCAGGAAGCAGAAGGTATTGGGTTTCGATACCGAAACACGTCCGGTCTTCGAACCTCATCATCCTCACCGCGGAGTAGCGCTGCTTCAACTCTCCGGCCCGGACAAAGCCTACCTTTTCAGGGTGGGAAAGATGGGCCTCAGGCGCAGGCTCCGCTATATCCTTTCAGATCCGGATATCCTCAAGATAGGTGCAGCTTCGCTCGACGACGTAAGGAGCCTGCAGCGTCTGGCACCATTCGAGGGCAAGGGTTTTGTGGACCTCCAGAAGATAGTCTGGGAGTGGGGCATCAGCGACAAGAGCGTCAAGAAGATGGCTGCCCATATTCTCGGAATCCGTATATCCAAGACCCAGCAGCTTTCCAACTGGGAGGCGGACAAACTGTCTCCCGCCCAGCAACTGTACGCGGCAACTGACGCGTGGGTATGCCGCGAAATGTATCTCAAACTCCAAGACACAGAAAAAAATCCGCTTAAGACAGATGAGCAAGGTCATCCTAAAGAAAGATAGGGAAGGCTCCCTTCTGAGATTTCACCCCTGGGTTTTTTCCGGGGCGATTGCGCAGGTCACAGGACACCCTGCAGAAGGAGATGTGGTGACGGTACAGGCCTCTGACGGGACTGTACTTGGGTGCGGTCACTACCAGATAGGTTCCATAGCGGTCCGCATGCTTTCCTTTGGCATGGACCATATCGACACGGATTTCTGGGCCGACTCCATCAGGTCCGCCTACAATGCCCGCAAAGCTTTCGGACTGATTGATAG
Source organism: uncultured Bacteroidales bacterium (assembly GCA_946546175.1). GTDB lineage: Bacteria > Bacteroidota > Bacteroidia > Bacteroidales > UBA932 > Cryptobacteroides. The sequence goes on along the minus strand of CAMNNY010000164.1, from coordinate 22,003 downwards.
TCCGGATACCAACTGCTTCAGGCTTGTCCATGGCGAAGGCGACTGCCTCCCGGGCCTGATCATCGACTGGTACGACGGCGTATGCGTCATGCAGGCCCACAGCGCCGGTATGTTCCGCGCAAAAAAACAAATCACTGAAGCCCTGCAGGAGGTGTTCGGCGATTCTCTCAAGGCTGTTTACGACAAGAGTTCGGGGACTGCGCCCTTCAAGGCGGGGCTCGACCTGATCGACGGCTACACTTATGTCGCACCCGGGTTTGAAGCTTCGGAGACCGTCGTGCTCGAAAACGGCCACAAGTTCCTTGTCAACTGGAATGAAGGTCAGAAGACAGGCTTCTTCCTGGACCAGAGGGAAAACCGCGACCTTGTAGGCCGCTACGCCAAGGACCGCAATGTCCTCAATCTGTTTTGTTACACAGGAGGTTTTTCGGTCTATGCGCTTGCTGCCGGTGCCGCCCACGTCGATTCCGTCGATTCTTCCGCCAAAGCTATGGCGATGGTAGACCGCAATGTTGCGCTCAATGGCTTTGACGCTGCAAAACATACCTCCTATACGGCCGACGCCATCGATTTTCTCGGAAAATGCGAAGCGGGTAAGTACGATCTCATGATAGTCGATCCTCCGGCATTTGCCAAGCACCGTGGAGTCTTGAACAATGCTCTCCGGGCCTACCAGAGGCTCAATGCCGCAGCTATCTCCAAGGTTGCTCCCGGCGGTATAGTCTTCACCTTCTCCTGTTCGCAGGTGGTCGACAAAGAGGCTTTCGCCCTTGCCGTGTTCAGCGCCGCTGCCCAGACCGGCCGTACCGTGCGCATCATGGACCGCCTCTGCCAGCCTTGCGACCACGCGGTCAATATCTACCATCCGGAAGGCGAGTACCTGAAGGGGCTTGTCCTTTACGTGGAATAAAAGCGTTTTTTTTCATACTTTTGTATTTTTGACGATAGTTGTCAAAAATGCGTCATATCTTTGCATCATAAACAAAAGGAGAATACTATGAGCAAGGAAATGACAGAATGGATCAGCACTTCAGCGGAAGTCGCGATGCTTATCGACGAACTCGATCTCGAATTTATCGGAGTGGAGGAATAATCATGGACCAGCCGAAGGTGGAAAGACTGCTGCGCCTCATGGCGCTCATGTCCGGAAACGTGGACTATACCGTGGACGAACTTGCGCGTCAGCTTGGTACGTCCTACCGGTCTGTCTACCGCTATATCGACACCTTCAAGGAGTGTGGATTCGTAGTGGAGAAGCGCGCTCCCAATCTCTATAAACTCGTCAGCACTCCGGACGACTACCCGGAGTTTTCAAATCTCGTATGCTTTTCCGATGAGGAAGCCCATCTTGTAAATAACCTTATCGACAGGCTTGACCCGACCAACGCCCTTAAGGCCAATCTCCAGAAAAAACTGGCCGTTATCTACGACAGCACGGGAATCGCCGATATCGCCGGAGGGCGGCCAATGCGCGGCATTGTTGAGACTCTCGCCAAAGGTATCAGAGGTAAGAAAAAGGTGGTGCTGAAAAACTATGAGTCGGGACATTCCCATACTGTTCGTGACCGTTTCATAGAGCCGTTCGGTTTTACTACCAATTATATAGATGTCTGGGGCTTTGATCTTCAGGACGGTCGCAATAAACTGTTCAAACTCTCGCGCATGGAGCAGGCCCTTTTGCTCGAAGAAGAAGATTGGACCAATGAAGCCAAGCACGAAAAACAGGGGCTGGACGTGTTCGGAATGTCGGGGAGGACTCCGCTCCATGTCCGGCTCCGTCTTGGCGTCATGGCCAAAAACCTCCTGCTGGAAGAGCATCCGCTCGCAGAAAACGACCTTACGGAAGAGAAGGGGAGTTGGATACTCGACACGCAAGTGTATAACTATGCCGGAATCTGCCGGTTTTATGTTGGCGCCGCATCGGATGTGCAAATTCTCGAATCTAATGATTTCGAGAAATATGTCTCAGATTATGTTTCGAAATATCTGCTGAAGCGGTAGGATACTAACATTTTTAACGAATTCGCCCCTTGTATGGTTAATAGGAGGGGCGAATGGCGTGTTAATTAGGCACTTGCAGACTTTGATTTTTCGTATTTAAAAGTTAACTTTAAACCGAAAAAACAGTAGTGTTGGTTATGTCCTTTTCCAAGATATCTATATCGAGGGTTCTGGCCGTCGTGTTCTTTTTTGTGCTCTTTGTCCCTCTCGGGCGGGCGCAGAATACCCGTCAGGTCCAGGGAACCGTCTATGATGAGGCGGGGGAGCCTTTCCCCGGCGTGGTCGTCATGAACCGCAAGCTAAAAATCGCCGTTACCACCGACATCGACGGTAAGTTTTTTATCAAAAGCGTTCCTCTTAACGCCGTCCTCACCGTTGAAATGGTGAGCTACAAGCCTTATGAAATACAGGTTTCCCAGATCAAAGGCGATGTGACTGTCTACTTGGAGCCAGACTCTCAGATGCTTGAGGAAGCCGTTGTCACCGGTATCTTTACCCGCAGCAAGGAGAGTTTTACGGGCTCGGTCCAGTCGATGACCAGTGACGATATCAAGAGGGTCTCCAACAGCAATGTCGTGGAGTCGCTCAAAAACATGGACCCCTCGCTCGTTATTCTCGACAACCTTGAGGCCGGATCGAACCCCAATGCAATGGCCTCTATGCAGATCCGTGGAGCCTCCACCCTCGCGGCCGAAACTTCCGGCCTCAAAAGCAACTTCCTTTCGAAGGCGAACCAGCCTCTGTTCATCCTGGACGGTTTTGAGACCACCCTCGAAAAGATAACCGACATGGATATGAACAGGGTCCAGAGCATTACCATCCTCAAGGACGCCTCTGCAAAAGCAATCTACGGATCCAAGGGCGCCAACGGCGTCATCGTAATCGAGACTAAGGCTCTGACCAACGACAAGAGCCGTGTGACCTATAATGGAAGCCTCTCCATTGAAGCCCCCGACCTTACAAGTTACAATCTGTGTAATTCCCTTGAGAAACTCGAGGTCGAGCGCCGCGAGGGCTACTACAAAAACGACAGTTCGTTTGAGACTTTCGCCCTTCAGGCCCTTTACAGCCAAAGGCTTAAAAGAGCCATGGAAGGAGAAGATACATACTGGCTCTCGAAACCGCTGAGACTTGGTATCGGGCATAAGCATTCGGTGAGCATCGAGCTCGGTTCGAAAGAACTCAAGGCTCTGGCTACCTTCTCTTACAACGATACCCAGGGTGCGATGAAAGGTTCTTTCCGTGATGTGTTCGGTGGCAATGTAAATATCGCCTACAGGCGCGGCGGATGGACTTTCCGCAATATCATGGGTATCTCCCACATGAACAGCGCAGAGTCTCCATGGGGCAATTTCTCAGAATATGCAGCACTGAACCCTTATTTTTCTCCTTACGATGAAGAGGGCAACCTGAAGAAAGTTCTCCAGACCAGATTTTTCACGTACGAGGGAGTATCAGTCTCCAGAGAAGTGGTGACGAATCCGATGTACAACGCCACTATCGGAACTACCGACACCAGTTCGTATCTTTCCGTCACGAACAATTTCTATGCGGAATACCAGTTCATGAAGTCGCTCAGGATGGTAGCCAGGTTCGGAATCGAGTCCCAGAATACAAGGTCGGACGAGTTCTATCCCGGGCAGCATACCAGTTTTGTGGAGACTGCCGACATCCTTAGAAGAGGCCGGTACACCCAGTCCAACGGTCGGTATACCACATATTCCGGCGATGTCTCCGCTCAGCTGAACCACAACATAGGCGGCAAGCACGACATCTTCGGAACCGTTGACTGGAGTATCTCCCAGACCAACTACGAGGAGATAGTGAACTACACGGAAGGCTTCCCGAACAGCAACATGAAGAGCATTACTTTCGCCCGTCAGTATCAGGACAATTCCGTGCCTACCGGGGCCGACGGACTCAACCGCAACCTCGGCGCTCTCGCGACTGCAGGTTACAGCTACGACAACCGTTACATGGCTGACGCGACCATCAAGGGAAGTGCATCCTCTGTGTTCGGAACCAAAAACCACTGGGGCGTGTTCTGGAGCGCCGGACTTGCGTGGAACCTCCACAACGAGCAGTGGATGAAAGACTATGCCGACTGGGTGACCCAACTCAAACTCAGGGCGAGCCTGGGCTCATCCGGTAACCAGAACTACACCACCAATGTAGCGCTTCCCGTCTATCAGTATTACTCATCGGCTTACTATAGCGGCTTCACCGGTGCCTACCTCCAGAATATGGCCAATCCCGAGCTGGGCTGGGAGGAAAAGATGGACTACAACATAGGAATCGATTTCCGCACACGCAATCTCAATATCGTTGCGGACGCCTATATCGCCGACACGCGCAACCTCGTGTTCTCAAGGACGCTGTTGCCTTCGACCGGTTTTCCCATGACCAACGACAATATGGGCATGGTCCGTAACAAAGGTGTAGAACTGAGCGTCAACTGGACTCTCTACAGGAGCGGAGCATCATATATCAATCTCTTTGGAAAGGCAGCCTTCAACGACAACCGCGTCCTCAGGATCTCCGATGCGCTCAAGGCTTTCAATGAGCAGCAGCAGGCCCTTGCCAAGGAAGTCGGCGCCACCGCTCCGGTCATCCAGTACTACGACGGCATGCCCCTGCATTCCATCTGGGTCGTCCGCTCTCTGGGAATCAACTCAAGCGACGGCAACGAGGTGTATATCAACAGGAATGGCAATATCACCACAACGTGGAATCCCGCCGATCTGTACAACTGCGGTTCGTCCGATCCTCTTGTCAACGGAAATGTGGGTATCAACGGCGAAGTGAAAGGATTCGGGTTCAACTTCGTAGCAACTTTCTATGCCGGAGGCTATCTGTACAACAGCACTCTCCTGGACAAGGTCGAGAATACTACTCTTGATAATAATGTAGACCGCAGGGTGTTCAGCGGCCGCTGGGCAAAGGCCGGAGATGTGGCTCCTTACAAAGCCCAGAATACGGCGTCCAACTACTTTACCCGGCCAACCAGCCGCTTCGTCCAGAAAAACAATGTGATGCATCTGTCTTCGGCTTCCGTCTATTATGAGTTCCCGACGCGGCTGGTAAGTTCGCTCAGACTCAGCCGACTGAGGATCACTCTCTATACTAACGATATATACACTTTCTCGTCCATCGACATTGAAAGAGGCACTTCCTATCCCTACGCCAGGAAGTTCTCTTTGAGTGTAAACGCGTCATTCTGATACCGCCATGAAAAACAAGATAATAAAGAATACATTAAGTCTTGCCGTAGCCGTGTCGCTTCTGGGCTCCTGCAACGGTTGGCTGGAGGCTACGTCTTCCACCCAAGTCTCTGATGCGACTCTCTATTCTTCGAGGAGCGGCTTTCAGGATGCCCTTTGCGGGGTTTACATCAGCATGGGCAGCGAATATGAATACGGTTCGTATTGGACCTGGTATGTGAACGAACTCGTCTACGGACCGTATGCTCCCCAATCCAGTCCGGTTTTTACCGCTATCCAGAACCACAAATGGGAAGACAACAGGCTTATTCTCATTCTCCACAATATGTGGCAGGCCGGTTATTTCTCGATCGCCAACGCAAACAAGGTCCTTTATGAGCTGGATGCCCGCCCCGGAATTGTCTCCGACAAGACCGAGCGAGATCTTATGAGAGGAGAGCTTCTGGCTTTGAGAGCCTATATCCACTTCGACATGATGCGCATGTTCGGTCTGGCGCAGCTCACTTCCGAAGATGATTTTGCAAAGCTGGCTATCCCGTACAGCACTGAATATGTCAAAGATCCCGCGCCCCAAAGAAACTACAGGGAGACACTTGAGCTTCTGGAGAAGGATCTTGACGAGGCCATAACACTGCTCTCGGAGGATCCCGTGAGGGGGAATGCCTCTGAAACGTTCATGGCAAACGCCAACGCCGACGGCTTCTGGGACAACAGGGACAAGCGAATGAACTATTTTGCCGCCAAGGCCCTCAAGGTCAGAGTCCTGTTGTTCAAGTCCGAACTTGATTCCGCTTACAGTGCGGCAGAAGACCTGATTGCCGAACTCAAAGCGGCAAATGCCTTTTCGTGGGTTGATGCGGAGGCGATGACCAGCGCGACATCCAATGACGAAGTAGACTGGACCTTCTCTTCCGAACAGATATTTGCGTTGGAAGTAAGCGAGCTCCAAAATCTCACCGACCTTTTAATTTTCAATGCTTCCACTCTTGGCTCGTCATCACTTCTCATCGACAAGGCCATTGCCGATGTGTCGCTTTTCAATCCGTCCTTTGTCTCATCTGCGGAGGATATAAGGGGGCCGGCTCTCATGCTGAAGTTTGTCAGCGACAACTACCGTCCCTACAAGTACTACAACAACTCTTCCTACTACGAAGGATACCGTAACCGTGTACCTATGATCAAGGTCTCCGAGCTGTACCTTATCATGGCCGAAATCGCGGCGGAAAGGAGCGATACTGAGTCGGTCAATGAAAACCTTTATGAAGTACGGCGTCACCGCGGCATTCAGGACCCGGCGGATGGATTGTTTATTTCTTCATCCTCCAATAATGAGAACGTCCTTCTGGAATATTTCAAGGAGTTCTGTGGAGAAGGCGTTGCGTATTATGCCACAAGGCGGATAGCGGCAAAACGCAATTCTTATGTCGATTTGGATCCGACATGGTTTAACAGGATACTTTCGCTTGGCGCATATCCTTACCCTGTCGATGAATTGTCTTACGGAAGAAAACAGGAATTATGAAAAAGATAACAGTACTATTATTGGCTGTCGCAGCCGCCGTTTTTCTGTCTTCCTGCGAGAAGAGTGAGATTCAGACTTTCAACATGAAAGACTGCTCAGTTTATTTTGACGGAGTCGAGAACTCATTTTCGCTTCGGGGAATGACCGAAGAATACCGGGATCTTCATGTCAAGGTCAATGTGCTGGGCATACCGGCCGATTATGACAGGGAGATTACCCTTGAGGTCAAGGACTCCATTGCGGGCCCCGGTGACTATGAGATACTCTCGTCTGTGATCAAGGCAGGAGAACTCTCAGCCGACATAGTCATCAGGGTACAGGCCCTCAAGGAAGGAGTAGAACAAAAAGTCATAGTGCTCTCGATAGTTCCCAACGAGTTTTTCCGTGAGGGGCTGCCGGCTTACAGTAAGGCCGTAGTCAAGTGGACCGATTCGTATGCGCGTCCGGTGCCTGCAGTCTGGAAAAACTGGTATCTGTATATCAGTACCGGATACAGCAAGGCTCTCCACAGGATTCTTGTAGAAGAGTATGGCGACGACATCGACAAGTGTGTCAGGTCCAAAGGCGATGTGACTGCGGAGAACGGACTCATCTACAAAGACCCCACCTGGTGGAGCGCTCTCAACAAAAGAGTAAGAGAACTGGTTCGCGATCACGATACGGCTCATCCCGATGCTCCCTACATGCATAGCGAAGACTACGAAGACTATCCCAAGGCGGATACTCCGGTAGGGCAGGGTGTAAAGCCTTCCGTCATTCCCACAATCTATTCAACCCTCATATCGTTATGATCAAACGCATTACTGCAATACTGCTTGCTGTCTCTGTCTTCTGCGCTTGCTATCAGGATCTGAGCACCGTAGCTTACCGCACTATCCCGGACATAGAGATTAGCGGAATACCGGACACCCTTGAGACGCTGTACGGGGATGATATCATTCTCGAAGCGTCAGTGACTCTCGGGGGCGAAGAGTATGATTCGTTCAGCTACGAGTGGGCGATAGATTTCCGTCCCGGTGTCTCCAAGGACCGCATGGTGATAGCAGACACGCCAGATGTGACTTACAGGGTTGCCAACCGGCCCAATGATGCACCGTACTGCCTTTCTTTCACAGCAACTGATACCCAGACCGGTCTCTCCAAGACCAAGTCCTGCTTTGTCTATGTGAGATCTTCGCTTGGGGAAGGTATACTGGTGGCGCATACCCGCGACGGCGGAGCGACTACCGACTTCGACCTGATCACCTGCAAGGCCGCCACCTACGGATACAACATGGACGCTCCGCGTTACACCAGAAACATCTACAGCCTTGCCAACGGTGAGCCGCTGGAGGGGACGGTAAATGCCGTGCTTCCGGTTGTGCGCTCTGATGGCGCCGTCTATAACGAGACATTGATCCTTGTGGGCACGGATTCGCATCTTTATGCCCTTGATCCTCTGACTTTCATTATTGCGAAGCAGGACGGAACGCTCTTCAACGGGCTCAAGGAGACGACTCTCAACGTAAGGAACCTGATAAACTACGGACAGATAATGACCGCAGCCCAGATCGGCAGGCAGCTTTACCTGAATATCGGACATACGAACAATATCTTCAACAAGGCCGGATATGCCGGAGTGCCTTCGGATGTGTTCACCCCGACAAATGTCGGCTATGCCTATGCTGTCCAGCAGAGCGACATCGTGTTCTTCAATGAGGCAGAAGGACGTTTCTATTACATGCACTCTCAATTCTCCGGCTACGGCAGTTTTTCTGCCAGCTCAGAGATTGTTCCGGCCGACCTTTCCGGAGGCAAATCTCTATGGGCCGGAGCCGGAAAGAACGGAACCGCCGCTTTTCTTATCGAAGACAAGACAGGTTCTCACCATATCATCTATACCGAACCCACAAAGAATATTCTGACTTATTACGCACTTGATGACAGTCAGTGGCATTCGGATGTGAAGTACTATGCTTTCTGCGACAATTCGGAGATACTGTTCATGGCTTCGGACAAGAAGATCTATTCGGTTGCGGTGATCGGCGGCACTCCCGCTTACCGTGAACTGACCTGGAAACCCGATGATGCGGACGAGATCATAACCGGGATTAAATTCTATACCCAGGGCTGGTACGGGACCCACGGCTACGACGTAGCCTCCTACAGATTCCAGCTTCCGACCAACCGGCTCCAGATCGTAATCAGCACGTACAATGAATCTACCGGAGATGGAAAGATTTACCTTCGTCCATTCAATGTCAGCACCGGCCTTTTCACCTTCAAGGACAACGGAGTGTATGGCGGCTTCGGAAAAATAACGGCAATAACATCAACATTAAAATAGGATAAGAATGAGAAGAATTGTATTGGCTTTGGCTCTGCTTTCCCTCCAGTTTCTCGCTGCGGGGAAGGATACCACTGCCGTGAGGGCTTATGTTGAAAAAGGGAAAATACTCATGGAGATTCCCGACACCCTGCTTGGGAGGACATGGGCTATGGCGACGACCGTGAGGTCTACCAGCAACAACCGTCTGGGCAATGTCGGCCTCAAGGATGTAGGCGGACTGAATTTCTACACTTTCGAGATGGTGGACAGTACCCTCCGTCTCAAGGAAGTAAGTTTTGACTACCTCTCCTCCGAGAGCAATATCATGGATGCTCTTTCTGTAAGCCATACGGGCGCGGCTGTCGAAAAGTTCAAGCTCAAGTCAGATGCGCCGTCAGGAAAGTATCTTGTCGATATGACCGACTATTTCCTTTCCGACAGGAAAGAACTCGATCCTACCCAGTCCAACCCGATGGGCGGTGGAGAACTCAAGAAAAACTATAAAAAGGATCTTTCTTACATTGTCTCTGCAAAGTCTTTCGACGACAATTTCTCGGTATCGGTAAGCAGGTCATATACTTACGACTCCAAGAATCGCAAGAATATCCCGTTCACGGTCGAGAGCGTGACTTCGTTCCTGCTGCTTCCTTCCGAAATCTACCACCCGCGAATCGCAGATCCGCGAATCGGATTCTTCTTTACCAGGCGCGCCGCCGTGGAGGATCTCAATTCTACGACCAAAGACATCTGGTTTGCCAACAGATGGCGTCTGGAGCCCTCCGATACCGCTGCGTACCGAAGGGGAGAGGCCGTCGAACCGGTAAAACCTATCACTTTCTACATCGATGACAAATTCCCCGAGTGGTGGAAGCCCTATATTGCGGATGCCGTGCTCCAGTGGAACGAAGTATTTGAACGCATCGGCTTCAAAAACGCCATGCAGGCGCTTCCTTTCCCCGAGGACGACCCTGATTTCGATCCTGAAAACATTCGCTACAACTGTATCCGTTATGCTCCTGTAGCAATCCAGAATGCCATGGGTCCCTCGTGGGTGGATCCGCGCAGCGGAGAGATCATCAATGCTTCCGTCTGGGTTTATCACGGTGTTATCAAGCTTCTCAGCGTCTGGATGTTCGCCCAGACGGCGCAGGCCGATCCCGATGTGCGCAGCGTCGATATACCCAAGGAAGTTCTCGGCGATGCACTCATGTATGTCATCAAACACGAAGTGGGACATACGCTGGGCCTGATGCACAATATGAGTGCTTCTACCTGTATCACCATGGACCAGTTGCTTGATCCTGCCTTCAGCAGCGAGAACGGCACTACGATGTCCATCATGGATTATGCCCGCTTCAACTATGTGGCCGGCCCCGGCGACAAGGAAAGGGGTGTCAAGCTGACTCCTCCACGCTTCGGCAAATACGATTATTATGCAATACGGTGGGGATACACTCCGGTTTTCGATGCCGGGAGTTTTGAAGAGGAAACCCGCATCACCACCCAGTGGATAACGGATTCCGTCGCATTCTCCCCGGTCTATCGCTACGGAAAGCAGCAGATGGGACTTTTCTTCGATCCGCGCTGCCAGACCGAAGACCTCAGCAATGATGTTTTTGCCGCCACTGCGGCCGGTATCAGGAACCTTAAGTACATCATGTCCAATTTCATGGACTGGATAGACGACAAGAGCGATCCGGACATGAAGTACAGGACGCAGTTGTATCTGGGACTCGTCAACCAGTATATGCGTTACGCCGGCCACATCATGGCCAACATCGAAGGCATTTACCGCAACGAAACAGTCCCCGGCGATGGTTTCAAGAGATTTGAGAACGTGCCCGAGGCAGTCCAGAGGCGTGCGCTCAAGGAAATCTTCAATATGTACAACGATCTCGACTGGATGGAAGACAAGAAGGTCCTGGGAAGGCTCCCTGTCGTAGGTTCTCCGGTTGAGAGTGTCCGCACAGGCATAGCTTCCAATCTTATGTCTAAGCCTTTTGCCGCGGCGGTAATCGATGGGATCGAGAGTAACCAGCTGGATATGAAGGCTGTAAACGATATCCTGTTTGACAATGTCTGGAAGCGCACGGTCAAAGGTAAAAAACTCACCGAAGCGGACCGGCTCTTCCAGAGGATTTATGTGGAGAGCCTGATGGCTACCGCAGGATTCAAGAATCCCAATATCAGCGAGGCCCCGCAGGCCATCGCCCAGACGCATTGCGATCTTATGGCACCTGACCCGGCACTCGGCGGCATAACCTACAGTGAGGTATCAGGCTTCGAATGGGAGCCCAGGTCTATTGGCGGAGGACGGATTACTCTGTCCACTGTCTATGCCGAACTCCACAAGGTGCTCAGGCTGCTTGAGAAGAGAGCCGGCAAGGGCCCGGACGGTGCTCACTATTCACTGCTTAAAAGTACAATCGAATACGGCGTAAGATAATGAAAAAGATACTTTCAACATTGCTTGCGCTTTCGGCCTGCATCGCAGTCCATGCCGCGGCCGTCTCTTATTCGGCGTTTCTCTCCAAATCCGGCGTCGAACATGCCGGAGACGGTCTGCGCATCCACAAAGACGGCCAGAAGTATTGGCTCGAGTTCCCTGACTCCCTGATGGGACGCAGGGTGATTCTTTCTTCTTTCATGCGAAGCTCTTCCGGCTGGACCACATGCGGAAAGGATGTATCCTCGAAGGAAGTGTTCGTGATCTCCAAGACCGATTCGCTCCTTATTCTCTCCAGCCCTCTTGTCAAGACTGAAGCATCTGTCCTGGCTCCTGTCCGTTATGTTTTCCCTATCAAGTACCGCAGTGCCGACAGTACTTCGGTAGTTGTGGATGCAAGCAAACTCTTCAGCGTTTCCAACAAAGATGTGGTCAATCCCAAAGGGATCCAGATCGATGCCAATGCCATGGTCTACAAAGCGACCCCGCAGGACGAATTCACGGTTTTCAAGGAATTGGTCGCTTATCCGTCTTCGGTGGGAGTCGTCAGGAACGTAACATTCAAGGCCGCGCCTGCATACGATCTCGGGAAAGGCATGCTTCAGGTAATTGACGAAGAACTTTTCAGACTCGAAGGAGATGTGGCTACGGTCCTTACCGTCGTTCCGGATACTCCGTTCGAGCCGAGGGTGGCAGATGGGCGCATAGGCACCCTCAATTCACCCCGTCAGGTCTTTTCGGCAGAAAGAGGCATAGAAACGCAGGAAGTGATCAATCGCTGGGATATCTCTGAGGGCAAGCATATTGTCGTTTATGTCGACACGCTTTTCTCACAGTCCCAGTTTGATGCCGTGAGCAGGGGACTGCTCGCGTGGAACGAAGCCTTCGAGGCTGCAGGTCTCGGCTCTCCGGTTGAGGTCAGGCCCTTCGAGCGCGACAGCTGTTTCTCAGCCGAGAATCCCCTTGTGAGCAAGGTCTTTGCCGACCTCCACAGTTCTTCGCAGCTTCCGTCGCTTTCGGTCCTTTCCGACCGCTCTGTCGGCAGGGTATTGTCGTGCAGCATTACCATTCCCGCCGGTATGCGTTCAGCCATGAGGCAGGAAGGCCTGCTCAAGATTGCAGACGTCGATCCCAGGTGGAGGGAGTATGATACCCCCGAAGACGCTTTCTGTGAAGCCTTGAGCGCACGCGTGATGCAGGCGTTTGCCAAAGCCCTCGGGCTGAGCGCCAATGCCGCCGGCTCATACGCCTATTCGCCCGCCCAGCTTCGGGATCCGCAGTTCACCCGCGAGCATGGTATCACAGCTTCGGTTACTGACGATGTCCTTTTCAACACGCTTGCCCGTCCTTCTGATGTGGCAAAAGGCGTGAAGACTATAGTCGACAAGCCCGGTCAGTACGATTTCATGGCTGTCGAATGGATATATTCCGATGCAGGGACGAAGTCTGACCGTGAACTTGCCGACTCGATCCTTGCTTCGAAAGCCGGCAATCCGGCCTTCTTGTATCTGCCTGCAATGAAAGACAGCCCGGATCCGCGTGTCTGCTCCGGGGATCTTGGCAACGATCCTTTCGAAGAGTATGCGACAGCGATGTCCAAGCTGAAGTTTATTGCAGCCGGTATCCCCGAATGGTTGGAAGCAACAGTACCGCAGAATACAGGATTCCGGTCGATGTTGGCTGAACAGATGCTGCTTCGCCACATCGACGAGCATCGAAAGCTCGGCCGTCTTGTGGGCGGGCTGTATATCCACGACCTGTCGTCGGGGTCCAAGTATGAGCCTGTGCCCGGGAAGATCCAGAAAAAAGCTATGGTTACGGCTTTCAGAGGTCTGAGCCAGTTGGATTATCTGGATTCAAACAAGGCTCTGCTTGAGTTCAGCGGTGCCTTCAACGGATTTTCACCGCTCATGAGAGTAAATTCCCTCAATCAGACAGGCATCATCACCCGTCTCAAGTGGGCCGCAGCAGCAGAGAAACTGGGCGTCAGTACCTACCGGCTTGAAGATCTGCTTTCCGACATCACGGATGAGGTGACAGTCAATCTGAGAAAAGGCTCCGTGCCCGAGGGAGAAGATTTCCTGATGGGAGTCTGGATCTCCATGGGTCTTATGAAAAATGTTCCTGTTTATGCCAGGAATTATTCTGATTACATGCATAAAACCGCCTCTTTGGCCGCTGTTTCCGACGAGGTGTCAGTTTCAGTTCCGACGCCTTTCCCCAAAAGCCTCTACGCTTCCACCCTTGAGAATGCCTGCGCAAAAGAGATGGAGCGTCTTTATGGCATACTTCTAAAGTGCCGCGACGCTGCCCGGAGCGATTACGCCAAGGATAGGATAGGTTACAGCATCTCCACCATCGAGGGTGCCCTGAAGAAATAACTTTAAAACCATAATAGTTATGTTTATGAAAAAGTATTTGTCAATCGCAGTTTCGGTCCTCATCGGACTGGCTGCAGTCTCCTGCCAGCAGGAGCCGGTAGAGCCGGAAGATGCAATCACCCTGGAGGGTACTACCCTTACGGTGGGGAAGGATGCATCAGCTCCGGAAATCGTTTTCAACGCGTCCAAAGCGTGGACTGCTGAAAGCGATTCGCAGTGGATTGTTCCCGATCAGACCTCCGGAGAGGCCGGGAAAGTAACCCTCAAACTTTCCGTATCGGAAAACGATACATGGGAAGAGCGCAGCGGAAAAGTAACCGTCACCGTCGGATCTGCCAAGACCGTCTTCACTGTCGTTCAGGGCACTGAGTCCGTTCTTGAGACCGGTTTCACCTTCAACATCAACGACAAGGCCCAGGACCTCCTCGTCCCCGTCAAGACCAACGTTGAGTATACCGTCACTCCTGATGAGAATTCGTCATGGATTACGGTGACCGCCACCAAAGCCGCTCCTAAGGAAGGTACGATCAAGGTCCATGTGAGCGCCAACACCGAACTCGGTCCCCGTACCGGCAGCTTCACCATCGCAGCTCCCGGATACTCACAGACCTACACGGTCGTTCAGTCGGCAGCATGGATTCCTACCGTGAGTGCCGAGGCCGTTTACCTCAGCAACAGCCAGGAACCCTACAATTCCGAGACATGGACGATGAACCTCCACCAGCAGTTTGCGGTCATCCTTGTAAGCGAAGAGGGCGACGAGGTGACTCTGCTTCTGAACAAGAACGGTTTCACGTTCAACGAAGAAACCTATGAATTCGAAGGAGAGTACTATCCTACCGACGTAATCCCTGCCGGCGAGTATGAGATCGACGCTGCCGGTAAGTATGCCGACAACACTTTCTCGATCAAGTCCTCCTCCGGTACTGAGAAGTACTATACCGGACTTGTCGTCGAGGGACGCGAACTTGTAATTTACGACGGCGCCATCACTGTCGCTCAGACAGAGGAAGGATACGAGATTACTGCGATCCTTGTCGATGCCGCAGGTGTTCAGCACAACTACTCGTATGCAGGTGCGATTGAACTTACCGAAGAGTTCTTCTCCACATACAGCCAGGTCAATTGGAAGAACAATTACGAGACCTTCTTCACGACCAAAGTGAACGGTTGGGAAGTGTCTGTCCGTCTTCCTTATGTCGGTGGAGACGCAGCCAATGCCAGCTTTGCTTCGTTCACGTTCTATTCCGCTGCAGGTGAAGCCAACCTCGATGAACTTCCCGTCGGAACCTATACCTTCTCTACTCCGGAGAATGATCCTGATCTCAAGTACAAGAACGGTACTCTTCTTGCTCAGGCAGGTCAGCTCACCAATGTCAGCTTCAATCTGTACGGCGACTCAAGAAACATTGAAGTCAGCACGGAAGGAACCAGTGTAACCATATCCAAGAACTCTGACGGTACGTACAATTTCAAGTACACCGGCAAAGCTAAGCCCTGGGCATGGAATGATGAATGGACTGAACAGATATATGGAGATGAGTTCGACCTCAATATCGATGTCAATGTTGTACTTGGCAAGGCGACCGATCAGGCTACAAAACCTCATATCGATGCCGATACAGAGATCGTATCGCTTGACGGCGCTGCCGGAACAGTCTATATCGGATACTGGTATGGAAGCCATATCGGGGCCGACAGCTCTAATAACATGCTCCCCGCTATCGTTGACGGCGAGAGCAATCCTGTTGCCTGCAATGTCTTCTCGATCGGTTCCAACTCTTACTTCAACGATACATGGAGCGTGATGCTTGGACTTATTGCCGATGAGAACTACACTTATGAGAAGAATTTCAACAACCGATTCTGCTCGACTCCGGTTCAGGATGGTACTTATACCTTCGGCACGGAGGCCAAGATCGGAGCTCTGATCCCTCTCAGATATGGTGCATCTTCCCGTTGCTACGCGCAGAACACATTCACGGGAACCACTTACTATCCCGTCTCCGGCTCTGTTACTCTTGCTAACGGTAAGATTACCATCGATCTTACCTGCAAGGCAACAGAAGCAGGTCTGGAGGGCAGGCCTCAGAGTCCTGCAACCGTGAAGCTGACAGGTTCGACTCCTTTCACATGCTATTATCTCCAGGATTGGAGTGCTCTGGCCAGAGTCAAACAGCTCAGCATCAATTCGCCTGTTTCGCTCGACTAAGAGAAGAAGGCTTGATTAAATAATTTCGCCCGGGCTTCCAGTCCGGGCGATTTTGTTATGCGAGTATTGCTTCTGCCAGCGCTTCGAGTGCCGGAAGGTCCGAGTCTTTCATCCTGGAGCGGATGGTAACAAGCGGTTCTACGATTTCAACTTCCTTCATGCCCGAGAAGAGTTCTTTCATCACTCTTCCGGCAGAAGGAGCCCAAGAGCCGTTCTCGACTAGTCCGACGCGGCGTTTCTGCCAGGCTTTGTCCTGCAGGTGGTGGATAAAACTGAATGCGGGAGGGAAGAGGCCGCCATCGTAGGAAGCGGCGCAGACGATGAGTTTGCCGTAGCGGAAGGCGTCTTCGACGGCCTCTGCCTGGTCGTCGCGGGTGAGATCCGAGAAAGCGACTTTCGGGCAGCCCTTGGCCTTGAGGATATCGACCAGCTTTTCGGCTGCTTCGAGAGTGCCTCCGTGGATGGAGGCGACGGCGACGAAAACGCCCTCAGTCTCAACTCCGTATGAACTCCATATATTATAAAGGTCTAGATACTCTTTGAGGTCTTTGCGAAGAATCGGGCCGTGAAGAGGGGCGATGATCTTTACGGGCAGAGTGGATACTTTCCGTAGCAGCGTCTGGACAGGCGTGCCGTACTTGCCGCAGATGTTGAAGTAGTAGCGGCGTGCTTCGCAGGCCCAGTCGTCGTCTTCTTCTCCGAAGAATCCGCACTTGGAGAGAGCGCCGAATTTGCCGAAAGCATCGGCGCTGAAAAGGACTTTTTCGCTCTGTTCGAACGATACCATCACTTCCGGCCAGTGGACCATCGGAGCGGCGTAGAAGGTAAGCGTATGGGCTCCGAGGGGGAGAGTGTCGCCTTCCTTTACGGCGAGCGTACGCCCTTCGAACGCTTCCGTGCCGAAGAACTGGCCAAGCATCTGAATGGCCTTGGCCGAAGCGACCAGTGTGAGCTGCGGGTAGGTCTGCATCGCCCATGCGATCAGCGCTGAGTGGTCAGGTTCCATGTGGTGGACGACCAGGTAGTCAGGCTGAGAGCCGGCAAGGGCTTCGGAGAGGTTCTGCTTCCACTGCCCGGCGCAACGGGCATCGACGGTGTCCATGATGGCCGTTTTTTCGTCTTTAATCAGGTAGGAGTTGTAGGCCATGCCTTCTTCGAGCATATACTGGCTCTCGAAAAGGTCGAGGTCGAGGTCATCGGCCCCGATATAGATGATTGAATCGCTGATGGTTTTCATGTTGATGCACTTTTGTCCCGACAAAATTACACAGAATTTTATAAAAATAGTAGTGCCAGAGGCACCTCAAAGCAAAAGGAGAGCATGTCGCTCTCCCTTAAAAATGGATCACGTCCAAAAGTATGTGTTCCGTTTGTTGCACGGTTTGGTCCGCTTTCTTGGCTTTAGCCATTTCCCTCGCTCCACATTCTCCGCATCCTCTTCATTGTGAGGCCGCGCATCGTGTCGTGCGCGGCCGGTCGGAGGGTAACAAGCCCTCATCAGAGCGCCGGCCGGGCGGGACTTTTGCGCGAGCTAAAGTCGGAAAGGCGAAAAGGCCGCAGGGGGTGTCGGGGGAAGCTCTGCTGCCCCATGATAGAACCGCCCCGACGAGCTCGGCGAAGCGCGATCTGGCGCCTTCTCTCCTATCTGCAGCCGCAC
Source organism: uncultured Bacteroidales bacterium (assembly GCA_946546175.1). GTDB lineage: Bacteria > Bacteroidota > Bacteroidia > Bacteroidales > UBA932 > Cryptobacteroides. The sequence continues at coordinate 4,255 of CAMNNY010000164.1, read as the reverse complement.
GATTGCGCGTAATTCGTAACCGCCTGAGTGTTAGTGGATAACAGATATGATCACTCCAGAAATGCGAGATCATTTCAGCAATTGTCTGGTTATCAGATGATTGAAAATAACGGCAGTATGCCTCTTCAGTTGGATTGGTTGTTGGGGAGAAATTCCGTCAGTAAATTGGCTGTTTTACTGACGGAATGGGTTTTCGAAGGTGATTTGGTTAGTAAAATGGCCGATTTACTAACGGAAAAGGGCGTCAGATGTGCAACCTCCGGTCTTTTGTGGAGACGCTGCGCATCCGAAGGTGCTACCTTCATTACGTCGCGAAAATCACCTGAATTCGTATGTACTACCATCACTCCTACGCGATTAGCAAGTCGCGGGCGTGAGTGTCCGCGGGCTCGGTGGTTTCGTCGGTTTTCGGCAGTTACCGCGCCGGCCTAACGAGTGCGGCGGGGGTCGCCGAGATCGACCGGCCCAGCGGGAACGGGCTGCCTACCGGTGTAACTGCCAAAAACCTCCGCTCCCACCGAGCGAACTTCTTGGCCTGAGCACCAGGCGCACGCGCCACTCGCGCGGAACCGGGAGCGAGGTGCGGAGGCCCTGCCACACGCGAAGGCTTCGCGGGGCGAAGCAGGGATGGGGCAGAGTCGTACAAATTCTTATCAGAAGATCGCCGGGCGGGGCCGGCGATGACGGGGGGATAGCAGTTTTTTGGGGGTGGGGATAATAAAAGAAAATGAGTTGTGACCTCACGGCAACAACTCATACTAACCACATAATTAATAACACTAAAACTAATAACCAATAGGCTGACGGCTGAGAACCAGCTCTTACTCAACCCGAGTACAAAGGTACAACATTTTATTTAATTACAAAATTTTTTTAATAATTTTTTCAAATTTTTTTTGAAGGCGCGTTTTCTTTGTTTTTGAAAGAATTTATTTATCTTTGCACTGAATTGGTGCTTGGGCCGGGAGGTTAGGCACTGGTCTGCAAAACCAGTTAGAGCGGTTCAATTCCGCTAGGCACCTCTAAAAACGCCTCTACAGATAGCTGTAGGGGCATTTCTTTTATATGGTGTAACTGACGGTTTCTCCGCTCACCGGGTGGCGGAAGGTGAGAGTTTCGGCGTAGAGTTCGAGTCGGCCGCCGTCGGGGCTGCCATAGAGGGCGTCCCCCTTGATCGGACGGCCAAGTCCCAGCGGGGAAGCGCTGTGGACCCGCAGCTGGTGAGTACGGCCGGTGAGAGGAGTGAAGCGTACGTCCATCTCACCGTCAGGGAAGATGTCAAGAATCTCGAATTGCGTAATCGCCTGCTTGCCGTGTTCGCGGTCGACTTTCTGTCTCGGGCGGTCGTCCCAGTCGGGAGCCAGAGGCAGGGCGATGGTGCCCGTGCGTTTTCCTTTCCATGGACGGTGGCCGGCGGAAAGGTGGGCAAGGTAGGTTTTGCGAACTTCGCGATTCTCGAACTGGCTGCGGATTACGGATTGCGCTTCCGGGGTCTTGGCGTAGACTATCACGCCGCTTGTGTCCATATCTAACCTGTGGCACTCGAAGAGTTTACCATGGCTTGACTCGAGTATTTCTTGAAGCGATGGAACTCCCGTTAGACCTGGCGAACAGAGCATGCCGGAAGGCTTGCAGGCGACCAAAATTGCCTCGTCTTCGTACAGTACCCGTATCTCGCGATCGTCGATGCGGCGCTGCAGGGGATTGTCCTCCACGTCCAGCCCCTGCATCATCCACGAAAGCAACGGACCGCATTTGCCGGTGCATGAAGGGTAGAATCTGCCGTGTTCGCGAACTTCGCCGCCGGAAGGGGAGGCGCCGTACCAGAATTCGCCCATGGCGAGCGGTCTAAGACCGTGGCGAAAAGCGTATTCGAGGAGTTTAGGACCCGCGCATTCGCCCGTCCCGCCAGGTGGTACAAGTCCGCGTTCCGCGAAAATCTCCTTTAGGTCTGACATGGCTCCCAGGGCATTGTGAACCCGGTAACTGCGAAAGAGCCGTTCTTGGAGCGCAGCCGAGCGTTCTGATGAGGCGGAGTGGGCGTCTGCCCCGGCAACACGTGCCACCCTCGGCCGCGTAAGAGGGGGGACCGTGAACGAAGTGAACGGTGGGGTCGAGCGTAAGCGAGACGGTTGCAGGGGCAGACGCCCATCCGCCTCTGATGACCCCCATAGCTCCGGCATTGAGAGGGTGTCGAAGATCGGGGGAACGAAGCCGGGAAGGGTGCTGCGGCCGCCGGCGAGCCCGGAGAAAGCCCGCAGGGTCACCATCGAGCCGTCTGGAGACTCACAGACCATGACACCGAGCATCTTGCCTTCACTGAAGATGCCGGAAAGTTCGGGGTCGGAGTCTATTTCTGAGATGAGCCGCTTCGCAGCGTCCACTACGAGCGGGTGAGGGGTGTACCTGAACGGATATGTAAACTTCAGAGGAAGCACTGCAGTTCGCGCCAGAATCTGTAGACAGGGAAGCCCATCACATTGTAGAACGAGCCTTCGATTCCGGAGATGCCGGCAAAGCCTATCCACTCCTGGATGCCGTAGGCCCCGGCCTTGTCGAAGGGCTTGTAGGTATCTACATAGTAGAGGATATCGTCTTCGGACAATACTCCGAAGCTGACTTTGGTGCTGACCGAGAAGCTCTTTTCGCACTCTGTGGAGCGGATTACGACGGCCGTGACGACTTCGTGTTCGCGACCCGAGAGTTCGTGAAGCATCCCGATTGCCTGCTCGCGCGAATGGGGCTTGCCGAGTACCTCGGGCTCCTTGCCCGGGCGGTCGACTATGACTACGGTGTCGGCCGTGACGAGAATCTCGTCAGGGTCGAGCGCGCGGGGGAAACCGTGCGATTTGCCCTCTGCCATGAGCACGGGTACATCGTGGGCCGGTGTGCCGGCAGGGAAGGACTCCTCGAAGGTGTTGCCGGTATCGACCGTGAAGGGGATATCGAGCCCGGCGAGCAGTTCCCGCCTTCGCGGAGATCCGCTTGCGAGTATGATCCTTTTAGAAACGCTTCTCATACGAGTCGGTATCGAAGTTCCACCTGCCCTGGGCCTTCAGCACCATTTCGACGGTCTGCCTGACGCAGCCGTGTCCGCCGGGGAAGTCGGAGACAAAATCGGCCGCCTCGATGCACTCGGGGCACGCATCCGAGGGGGCGACCCCCATGCCGGCTGCCTTGATGGCATCCACGTCCGGGATGTCGTCGCCGAAGTAGACTACCTCGTCGAGGGAATAGCCGTGGGCCTCGCAAAACTTACGCAGGTCGCGCTCTTTGTTGCGTGACCAGAGGTAGACGTCCTCTTCGGGCACTCCGCACATCAGCGCACGCTTGAAGATGCTCTGCGAGCGTCCGCCGGTAATCACGGCAAGCCCGTAGCCATTGAGGGCCGCCATCCTGAGGGCAAACGAATCCTTGGCGTTGAACACTCGAAGGATGTCGCCGTCGGGCATGGCGAGCACTCCGCCATCGGTCATGACCCCGTCGATATCCAGGGCAAAGGCCCTGATCTGCTTAAGATTTAGAGCCATTGCCGTTATTGAGGAGGTCGGCTACATTGAAAGTACCCTTGGTGGCTCCGCCGAGGTTGATCTGGCCGAACTGCTGCTCGTACTTGCCGATGTTGTCGATGAGGGCGTTCATGAGCCTCTTGGCATGCTCGGGAGCCATCACGATGCGGCTGCACACGCTGGGCTTGGGGATGCCGGGCATCATCTGGGCGAAGTCGATGATGAATTCGGTCTTGGAGTGGGAAATGACGGCCAGGTTGGAGTAGTTTCCGCCTGCCACCTCGGGCTTGAGCTCGATGTTGAGTTGGGGCTTTTCGTTGTTTTCCATCATTTAGAGTATTTTCGTTTCGGCAAAGTTACTAAAAATAGTTATCTTTGTGAGCTATGCAGTTATCAAGTAAATACAATCCAGCTGAAGTGGAAGACAAATGGTACGCCTATTGGCTAAGGTACAAGTGCTTCCACTCTGAACCCGACAAACGCGAACCCTATACTATAGTCATCCCGCCGCCCAATGTGACAGGTATTCTCCACATGGGCCACGTGCTGAACAACACCCTTAACGACGTGCTCATCCGCAAGGCCCGCATGGACGGCAAGAATGCCTGCTGGGTCCCCGGAACCGACCACGCAAGTATCGCCACCGAGAACAAGGTGGTCGCCAAGCTCAAGGGTATGGGGATCAGCAAGGAAGATCTCACGCGTGAGGAATTCCTTAAGTATGCCTGGGAGTGGAAGGAAGAGCA
>CAMNNY010000163.1 GCA_946546175.1 uncultured Bacteroidales bacterium | reverse complement strand
TACTACTCGGCGAACGCGTAGTCGAAGCCCTGTACGCGGTCCCATGCGCCGCGGGTGAAGTCAGGCACCTCTACGGGACGCGAGCCGTTCTGGAGCGAGATACGCGACAACTCTGTGACGCAGCACCACTCTGCGAGGTCGTACACATCCATATCCATCGGAAGGCCGTGGTTGAGGCAGTAGACCATACGGTAGTCCATGATGAAGTCCATGCCGCCGTGGCCGCCTACCTTCTTTGCAAGAGCCTCGAGTTCGGGGGTGAGGATCGGGCTGCGGTGCTCGGCCATGAGTTTTTCGAGCTCTTCGCCTTCGATCACGAGTTCGCCTCCGAGGTCGTCATAGCTGATGCGGCCGGTGCCTTCAGAGCGCAGGCAGATCTGCTCGGTGGGGTATTTGCCGGCATAGCCGTCGGTGCCGACGAGCTGATACATGCGGTCGTAGGGGCGAGGGGTCATCACGTCGTGCTCAACGAGGATGGTCTTACCCTTGGCGGTGCGAAGCATGGTCATGGTGACATCGCCTCCCTGGAAGTCAGGGCAGTCCTTGCCGGTAACGGCCTTGTAGTGCTTAGGGCCGTTGAAGGGATCGGTGTCCATGGCTACGAGCGTAGTGAGACGGTCGCCGCGGTGGATATTGAGGGCCTGGCAGATAGGGCCGAAGCCGTGGGTCGGATAGAGGTCGCCGCGGTGCTTGCTGTTGAATTCAAGCCTCCAGTTGTTCCAGTAGCGGGGCCAGTAGTAATCGAGATTGTGGTGGTATGCGCCCTCGGCATGGATAATTTCGCCGAACATGCCCTCGCGGGCCATCTGGAGAGCGGTGAGCTCGAAGAAATCGTAGCAGCAGTTCTCGAGAATGACGCAGTGTTTGCGGGTGCGCTCAGAGGTATTGACGAGATCCCAGCAGGCCTCGAGAGTCTCTGCCGAAGGGACTTCGAGCGCTACGTGCTTGCCATGCTCCATAGCATAGAGGGCAATCGGCACGTGGTGAACCCAGTCTGTGCAGATGTAGACAAGATCGACGGAAGGATCCTCGCAAAGAGCCTTGTAACTGTCTTCTGCGCCTGAATAGACATTGGCGGTAAGGCCGCGGTCCTTAAGCTCGTCAAGCATGTGCTGTGCGCGCTCGGGGACTACGTCGCAGATAGCGGCTACGTGGCAGCCGGGCACGAACGGAAGACGATAGACGGCACCTGATCCGCGGTCGCCAAGACCGACTACTCCGATGCCCACGTCGGCGATCGGTTCGGCACGGAACTGAATCATATCCTGCTGGCCAGCCGGACGCGGCGGGACTTTGGTCTTGATTACGGTCTGGGCGGGATTGCAGGCGGCGAGCATGATGGCCGCAGCAATCAGAGTGAGTGTCTTTTTCATAACTGAGTTATATAGTTGTTCATATAATCGAAATTGTCGAGCTGACTGTGGAGGAGGGCCATCTGGTTACGGGTACGCACGAGGTTGTGCTCGGGGTACTTGATCTTGTAGTAGGTGTCTCCATTGAGGTAATCGGCGAAGAAACGCACCGCCTGCATGTACGAGAAGCGCAGCGCGCCGTAAGGAAGGTTGTCCTTCTCGGTGGGCGTAAGGAAGGTTGCGCCGCTGATGTAACCGCGGGCGAAGGGCTCGAAGATCTCCTTCCTGAGCGCGACCTTGTCGTAGGCGGGGTCGTCCTCGGGGAGGGTGCTGCCGGCAGTACGCATGAAGTCGCCGAAATCGGAGAACACGAAGCCGGGCATGGTGGTATCGAGATCGATCACGCAGAGCGGACGGCCTTCGGCATCGAAGAGCATGTTGCTCACCTTGGTGTCGCAGTGGCAGATGCGTTTGGGGAGTTTCCCCTCACGGAAGAGTCTTTCAGCAAGACACATGTCCTCGCGCATGGAGTTCATCTCGGCGAGGATGTCGCGAACTTCTTTGAGACGTCCGGCGCAGTCTGCCTCGGCCGCTTCGTCCAGCTGACGTAGCCTCAGCTCCATGTTGTGGAAGTCGGGGATGGTCTCGCCGATGGTATCGGGTATGTCGGCGAGCATGGCCTCGAAATTGCCGAAGGCCTCACCGGCAAATGCAGAATACTTGGGATTGACGGTGTCGTAGGTAAATGAGTCCTTGATGAACACCGATATCCTCCAATAGGTCTGCCCGTCAGTCCAATAGGTTTTGGGCGAGCCCTTCAGAGGGATAAAGCGCAGGACCTTACGGTCTATGTCAGGCACGCCGGCAGCTGCAAGCTTGCCGCGGATATGGCGCGTGACCGCCTCGATGTTATGCTGAAGCAGGTCGACATCGCGGAAGATAGCGTTGTTGACACGCTGAAGCACATAGTCGGGGGCATCGCCTTCGGTGAGAACCTTGTAGGTGTCGTTGATGAGTCCGCTGCCAAGGGGCAGCACTGCGGTCACTTTGCCTTCGAGGGCAAACTGGCTGACTATGTTGTTGAGATCCTGCATATATATCCGATAATAAAGGCCCAGCTATGGCCGGGCCTTTGATTTTAAGAGTATTAGAACTGGTAGTTGATACCGATGCCGATCCACAGGCCGGCGTCCATGCCTTCAGTGAAGCACTTGGCAAAGTCGGCGGACACGATGAAGTTCTGGTTCATCGCAATCTTCAGGCCTGCACCGCCGCTGTAGACGAGAGTGCTGACCTTGGATGCATCATAAATAGGATCGGTGGTGCCGGTAAGGGCGTTGAATGCGGGATCGTAGATCTTTCCTTCGCTGTCAGCGATCTTGGCAAGGGCATCAGCCTTGTAGGGCCTGGTGATGATACCTGCATCGAAGAACGGATTCACAGCTACATAGAAATACTGGTTGGCAAGGGTGAACTTCACGAGTTTGATACGGAGTTCGGTGTTGGCCCATGCCATGCCCTCTGCAAGGATACGGTTCTCACGCAGACCGCGGATGGTGTTGGAAGAGCCGAAGCCCTCGGAGATCATGTTGCGCTGGACGAGCAGAGGGTTGTTCTGGACCATGAAGAGAGGAGTCTCTCCTGCGATGGTGTGCTGCCAAGCCAGACGGTATGCAAAAACGGGGTTGCCTGCGGGGATGGGAATAGGAATGCTGATGTAGTGACGGAAATATGCGCAAGCCTTGAGGTAGGGGCTGCCGACGAAGTTTCCGTTGAGATAAGCCTCTGCCCAGATACCCTTGTTAGGAGCTGCCTCCATATCGCGGGTGTCGTAGACAAGACCGGCATTGAGTTCGACTGCGACACCGCCGTTCTTCTCTGCTTCGGTGATGACGCCGGCGGTAGTGAGGAAGTTGTAGAGGGTAGCGTCTGTATCGTAGAACATCTTGCTGCCGTCATCTCCCTTCACACCGTTGTCCTTCATTGCGCCGAGGTTCCATTTCCAGAAGTTCACACCTGCTGCCCAGTTGAGGTTGTCGGTGATGCGGCCCTGGAAGTTGGCGAGGATACGGAGCATGTCGCGGCTCATGCCGTAGTAGTTGACATTGTTGCCGGCAAGAGTAGTCATGTCCCTGTTGCCCCATACATCGTAGTTCTGGGTCGCGGCAGCGCCGTTGAAGCCCCAAAGACTGTAGAGAGGGTCATTCATATATGTCACGGAAGCATTCACGCGCATATTGGGGATGAGGTACTTGGAGTCGTAGGCGAGATAGAGGCGCATACGGTGGCTGTGGGTGAAGTAGGAGCCCTCCCAACTGATTTTGTGGAGGGGATCCGGGTAGGTTCCGCCATCACCGTAGTAATAAACATCGCCGAAAGCTCCGGCCTGGAATCCGTTATCGACAGAATAAGTCGCTGTGGGAAGGACGCCGAAGGACCAACCGGTCTTCATCTCTTTCTCTTCTTCGGCGAAAAGCATTGCTCCTGCAGCGAGCAGGGCGGCAATTGTAAGAAGTAATTTTTTCATTGAATTGTCATTGGTTATACTTTAAGTTCTCCAAAGATAATACTTTTTTCCTTACATTTGTATAGACATGAGTCCCGAGCAAAGCAAACTTCTGGCAGAGAAAGTCTCCAAGGGAGACCGTCAGGCCTACTGTGTACTCTTCCGCGAGTACTACGGCAAGGTCCTAAGGTTCGTACGCTCGCTCGTCAGGGACGAAGCAGCCGCACAAGACCTCGCCCAGGAAGTCTTCGTCAAGATCTGGGAGAAGCGCCGCCGGCTTCACGGCCTAGTCTCGCTCGACAGCTATCTCTTCGTGGTCTCGCGCAACGCGGCCCTCGACTATTTCAAGAAAGCCTTCCTCAGGAAGAAACTCCCCATGGAGTCAGTCGACGACGCCCTCATGGCGCGAATCTCCGCCGACATCTCCGAAAGGATCGAAGCCGGATCCGAACTCGAAGCTGTCAGGAAGTTCATCCTCACGATGCCGGAGCGACGCCGCGACATCTACATAATGAGCAAATTCGACGGTATGGACAGCGACGAAATCGCCGACGCCCTCGGGATCTCACGAAAGACAGTCGAGAACCAGCTCTATCTGGCAAAATCCGAAATCAAGAGACTTTCTTGATCCGGTCTTTGGGTATTTTCCGCGTTTGAGTCGTCTTATAGTTGTAAGACCACTAACACGGAACAATGTCAAATCTCAGAAATTATTGGGACTCTCTGTCCTCCGAGGCCGACGCGGTAAGCGTCGAGGAGTCGCTGGACAAGGTCCTCACCACCATAGAGCGCAGGCGCAGGGCAAGAATTCTCCCTCCGGCCCTGCTCGCTCTTGCCGTTCTGATTACCGCCGGGGTGATCACAATCCGCCCTTCGACAGGGCCCGAACTCATCCAATGCTATGTGCCCAACGGTCAGCAGCGACAGCTCACCCTGCCCGACGGCACCCTTGTCAGCCTCGGCGCCGGGTCGTCTGTCGTCTATCCGGAGAAGTTCGGCTGCGGAAACCGCAGCGTCATCTTCTCGGGCGAAGCCATCTTCGAGGTTGCAAAAGACGCCCGCCATCCTTTCGTCGTGAGGACTCCGTGCTTTGAAGTTGAGGTCCTCGGGACAGTGTTCGACATCAGCGCATGGCCGGAGCTCGGACAAGGATCCGTGGTGCTCTCCGAAGGCTCGGTGCGTATCCGTCACCAAGGCACGGAGACGACTCTGGTCCCGGGCCAGAAGGCCGATATCAGCCGCGGAGGATCAGTGGGCATCAGCAACGTCAATCCCTCCGACTATATGTCTTGGAACAGAGGCGGATACGTCCTGGAGCGTGCCGGTATAGACGACATCATACGGCTCCTCGAGCGGACCTACGGCGTGGAAGTGCGCTGCTCGTATTCCGAGAAGTTCAGGACCGTGTGCATAACAGCCCGCAGCGAGACGGAGCGCCCGATAAGGGAATTCCTCACCTTGCTAGCCGAGCTTATCCCCGGGATGAAATACGAAATAACCGACGAAACAATCTATATCTATTGATATGAAAAAATCTTTGCTACTTCTGCTGCTACTGATGCTTACGGGCGGTTTCGCCCTGGCACAGGGCCGCACGGTGCGGCTCTCCGGCGGGCAGATGCCTGCAAGGCAGGCTCTCGACCGGATAGGCGCTCAATGCGGCCTGACCGTGGCCTTCAACGAGGGAGTCGTCAATGTGGGACGGACCGTCTCGATCCCTTCGGGAGAGATGCCCATGGAGGAGGCGCTGCGAAGCATCCTTTCTCAAATCGATGCGGACTTCAGCCTCAGCGGCGACCAAATCGTCATAATCCGCAGGGAAGACACCTCGGAGAAGCCCTCAATCTACAAGGGCACGGTGGTCGACGAGAACGGCGTGGCGCTTCCCGGCGCGGCGGTGATTGTCGAAGAGAACGGCACGGCGGTCCTGACGGACCCCGACGGCCTCTTCGAAATCGAGGCCGCGACCGGCAGTCACCTGTCAATCAAGATGTTCGGCTACAAAGACGCCGTCGTGGAGTGCGGTGCCCGAAAGTCGCTTTCCGTCTCGCTGATTCCTGACCGCTACGTCCTCGACGAATCGGTAGTAATCGGCTACGGCACTGTCAAGCGCAAGGACATCACGACCGCCGTGACCATAGTCTCGACCAAAGACGTGGAGACAAGGCCCATCACTTCCGCAGGCGCGATCCTTCAGGGAAAGGCCGCAGGCGTACAAGTGGTCCAGCCTTCCGGCATGCCCGGATCGGGGCTGTCAATCCGCGTGCGCGGCGCCACCTCCGTGCAGGCTTCCAACGAGCCGCTCTACGTGGTGGACGGCATCCCTACCGACGACATCTCCAACCTTGCATCCGACGACATCCAGTCCATCCAGGTGCTCAAGGACGCATCGTCATCGGCCATCTATGGAGCCCGCGCCGCAAATGGAGTGGTACTCATCCAGACCAAGAGGGGCGAAGGCGGCAAGACTGAAGTCAAGTTCAGCGCCTATGCCGGAATCTCCAGGCTAGGCCGCAAGATCGAAGCCCTCAACACCGAACAGTACAAGGACCTCATCAGCGAGCTCAAGAGCAAGACCGTCGCAGTGCCTAACATTCCGGCGGAAGAGACACGCTACACCGACTGGTCCGACGTGCTTTTCGGCACCGGCGTCAACCAAAACTACCAGCTCTCCATCTCCAGCGGCACCGACAAGCTCCGCTACCACGTCTCTGCCGGCCACCAGGACGAGAAGGGAATTGTCAACAAGGCCTATTTCAAGAGGACCAATTTCAGGGCGAATATCGACAGCGACCTCTACAGCTGGCTCTCTGCCAGCTTCGACCTCGGTTATGCCCACAACCAGGGCCGCACCGTCTACGAAAGCCGCAGTTCGATGCGCGCCGGATCCATTCTTTCCGCCATCAACACTCCCCCGTTCATGCAGGTCTGGGATCCTGACACTCCGGGCGCCTACGACGAGAATGCCTACGGCTCGCGCATCCTCAACCCGATGGCCGCCAACGCCGCCGACATGACCAGCTCGGCCGACCGTCTGCAGGGCTCGCTCTCGCTCGTTCTCAAGCCCTTCGAGGGTTTCAACTACCGTGTGAGCTACTCGACCGACCTCAGCAATTCGCGCAGCGACTACTACCTCGACCCGCTCTCCACCTCCGACGGCCGCTCTACCAACGGTTATGTCTCGGAGTCCGGCTCGCGAAACTCCGAATGGCTGCTCGAAAACATAGCCACCTACGAGCGCACCCTCGGCAGGCATTCGTTCTCGCTGATGGGAGGCGCCTCGCTCCAGCATGCCCAGTGGAACGGCAATGCCATCGCCGGCTACGACCTTCCGCTCCAGTACCCCGATCTCCACAGCGTAGCCGTCGCCAACCAGATCGACGAAGACGGCACCTGGTCAAGTTCGTCGGGCTGGGCACTCGCCTCCTTCCTCGGACGCGCAAACTACAACTTCGACGACCGCTACCTGCTTACGGCCAATATCCGCTATGACGGCTCGTCGCGTTTCGCCCCGGGCAAGCGCTGGGGATGCTTCCCTTCGGTATCCGGAGCATGGCGCATCTCCAACGAAGAGTTCATGTCGGAACTGCGCGACACCTTCGACGACCTTAAGATCCGCGCCGGCTATGGCCTCAACGGCAACCAGGGCGGCATCGGCAACTACTCCTACCTCGCATCGATGAGCTTCAGCAGGGTAGCCCCGACCGAAGACAACGCCTACCCCGGCATAGCAATCGCCCCCAATTCAGCCGCCAACCCCGACCTCACCTGGGAGAAGACCAGGCAGCTCAATGTAGGCCTCGACGTCTCGCTCTGGGGCGCCAGGGTCATGCTCACTGCCGATGCCTACTACAAGAAGACCGAAGACCTCCTTCTCACGGTAACCCTTCCCGACAACGTCAATCTTCCGGGAGGCATCACCCGCAATGACGGTGAGATGGAAAACAAGGGCGTCGAGTTCGCCCTCTCTACCAAGAACCTGGTGGGAGAGTTCAAATGGAGCACCGACTTCAATATCTCTTTCAATAAAAACAAGCTCCTCAAGCTAGGCCTCAACAAGGTCTACTACTACGCCGGGATGTACGCCACCAGCGAAAACGCCATCATCCTCAAGGAAGGCCTGCCCCTGGGCTCATTCTATGGTTACAAGGCTCTCGGGGTCAACGTGGACACCGGCGATATCGACTACGAAGACGTTTCGGGCAACGGCATCATCGGCCCCGAAGACCGTACGGTGATAGGCTGCGCACAGCCGAAATTCACCTACGGATTCACCAACGACTTCTCCTGGAAGGGACTCGCCCTGTCGGTATTCTTCCAGGGAAGCTACGGCAACCAGATCTTCAACGCTTCGCGTATCGACACCGAAGGCATGCTCGACTTCCGCAACCAGTCTACGGCCGTGCTTCGCCGCTGGCTGCGCCCCGGAATGGAGACTGATATCCCCCGCTCCGGCAACGTCGAGAACATCCACAACTCCTCGCGCTTCGTCGAGGACGGAAGCTACCTCAGGCTCAAGAGCCTTACTCTCTCGTATTCCCTGCCCCGCACCCTTATCTCCAAGGTCGGGCTGGGCTCCGCAAAGGTGTTCGTGACGGGGCAGAACCTCCTCACCCTCACCAAGTACTCCGGGTACGATCCGGAAGTCAACGCCTACGGGGCCAGTTCTGTTGCCCTCGGCGTAGACTACGGCACATATCCTCAGTCCAAGACTGTCATTTTCGGTGTTAACGTAGAATTCTAGCGGTATGAAAAAGTTATACTTCATTGTTTTTGCGATAACTCTCGCCGCCGGCTGCGAGGCCTTCCTCGATGAGAAACCTCAGGCCGATATCACAAGGGAGACCACCCAGACGAGCGAACTGGTCTCCGCCTACAGTTCTGCTGACGATGCGCAGCTTGAGCTCAACGGCGCTTACGCCTGGCTCAAGTGCGACATGTACGAGTCGATTCTTTTCTATATCGGCGAATGTATGTCGGACAACTGCTACATAGGCGGCGACGGAATCTCCGACGAGCAGTTCGAGAACATGTCCGTGACTGCTGTCAACAGCGAGGTTACGCTGCTGTGGGCGCAGTACTACCGCGCACTCGGCACCGCCACCAGCGTCATCGAAAACGTAAGGCTCATGCCTGAAGATGCCATCAGCGCGGAAGACCGCGCAAGGATCACGGCCGAGGCGAAATTCCTGCGCGCCTGGCTCCTTTTCGACATCGTACGTTATTGGGGCGCCGCTCCTCTTTCTCTGGAGCTGATTCCCTCGATCACGGCGGACAATATCGACAAATGGTACCCGGTCATGTATCCCGAGCGTTCTTCCGTGGAAGACATCTACGCCCAGATTCTGTCCGACCTCGACGAGACGACGGTAGCCGCCCTCCAGAGCAAATCGAAAGGTGCTTTCCAGGCCAC
>CAMNNY010000162.1 GCA_946546175.1 uncultured Bacteroidales bacterium | reverse complement strand
GGCGGAATCATCCTCAATCAGCTCCGCAAGCTCGGTGCGTCCTGCGACTGGGACCGCACCCGCTTCACGATGGAGCCGGAGCTTTCCGAAGCCGTCATCAACACCTTCGTCTATTTCTACAAGAAAGGCTGGATCTATCGTGGTGTGCGCATGGTCAACTGGGACCCTGAAGGCCACACGGCCGTCTCCGACGACGAGGTTATCCACAAGGATACCCCGAGCAAGTTCTATCACATGAGATATTTCATCTCCGACGGTCACGGCAACCCCACGGACAAGTATATAGTGGTAGCTACAACCCGTCCGGAGACCATCATGGCCGACGCCGCGGTTTGCGTCAACCCCAATGACGAGCGCCACAAGTGGATGCATGGCAAGAAGGTGCTCATCCCCCTTATCAACAAGGAGATTCCCATCATCGAAGACGACTACGTCGAGATGGACTTCGGTACGGGCTGCCTCAAGGTGACCCCTGCCCACGATGTCCATGACTACGAAATCGGCCTTAGGCACAATCTGCCCATCCTCGATATCATCGACGACCACGGCCGTCTCAACGAAGACGCACAGATCCTGGTGGGCGAAGACAGGTTTGTCGCCCGCAAGAAGATAGCGAAGATGCTCGAAGAAGCCGGCAACCTCGAGAAGGTGGAAGACTACACCTCGCCGGTCGGCTATTCGGAGAGGACCAATGCCGTCATCGAGCCCAGGCTCAGCGCACAGTGGTTCCTCAAGATGGGAGAACTCGCCCCGAGGGCCCTTGCAAGCGTGGAGGACGGCCTGATCAAATTCATCCCCGACAAGTATCGCAACACCTACCGCCACTGGATGGAGAATGCCCGCGACTGGTGCATCAGCCGCCAGCTCTGGTGGGGTCAGCGCATACCTGCATACTATCTCCCGGACGGTTCCTATGTGGTCGAAGCCACTCCCGAAGAGGCTCTCAAGGCCGCTCAGAAGATCGACCCGAAGCTCACGGCAGCAGACCTCGTCCAGGACGAAGACGTCCTCGATACCTGGTTCAGCAGCTGGCTGTGGCCTATTTCCGTGTTCGATCCCAAACTCCCCGGACACCCCGAGCGCAAGCCCAATGCCGACCTCGCATACTACTATCCGACCAGCGACCTCGTGACCGGTCCCGACATCATCTTCTTCTGGGTAGCCAGGATGATCATGGCGGGCAACGAGTTCATGAACGATATCCCGTTCCGTAACGTCTATTTCACGGGCATCGTGCGCGACAAGCTCGGCCGCAAGATGAGCAAGACCCTCGGCAACAGCCCCGATCCGCTCGTCCTTATCGAGAAATACGGCGCCGATGCAGTCCGTCTCGGTATGCTCCTGTGCTCTTCTGCCGGCAACGATATCCTTTACGATGAGGCCCAGATTGAGCAGGGACGCAATTTCTGCGGAAAGATCTGGAACGCCTACAGACTTGTCAGCAGTTGGAGCGTAGACGAGAAGGCGGAGCAGAAGGAGTCTTCGAGGATCGCCGTCAAGTGGTTCGACAACCTCCTTTCCAAGACCATCGAGACGGTCGAAGACCATTACTCCAAGTTCCGCATCTCCGATGCCCTCATGACCGTCTACAAGCTCTTCTGGGATCAGTATTGCTCGTGGTACCTGGAACTTGTCAAGCCCGCCTTCGGCGAGCCGGTCGACGGCCGTACCTACGAAGCCACGATGGAGTTCTTCGAGAAGCTCCTCAAGCTTATCCACCCCATCATGCCCTTCATTACGGAAGAGCTCTGGCAGGCCATGTCCAAGCGCCGCGACGGCGAGACGATCATGTATGAGCGTACTCCCGTGGCCGGCCCATACGATTCCAAGTTCCTCGGCCAATTTGAGCTGATTCAGGAGGCGATTATCGGCGTGCGTTCGGTTCGCGCGCAGAAGCAGATATCACCCAAGGAGGCACTCAAACTATACGTGGAGGGTGCAGTAAGCGAAGAGCTTATCCCTATCCTCGCCAAGTCTGCAAATCTCACCGAGGTCATTTCCGGTGCGCCCGCAGAGCCCGGATGCGTGTCTTTCATAGTCGGCACCGTCAAGATGAGCATCCCTCTCGGAGCTTTTGTCAACGCCGACGAAGAGAAGTCGAGGATCGAATCTGAGCTCGCTCACCAGAAAGGCTTCCTCGAGGCAGTTCGCCGCAAGCTCTCCAACGCATCTTTCGTGGAGCATGCTCCCGCCAAGGTGGTGGAGACAGAACGGAAGAAAGAGGCCGACGCACTGGCGCGTATCGCCGCTCTTGAAGAATCACTCAAATCGCTTAATAACAATTAATTGCAGTACGATATGTTGATTATTCCTTTAATGCTCGGCTGGTGGGAGATCCTCATTATCGCCCTCGTCATTCTCCTTCTTATCGGAGGTAAAAAGATTCCCGAACTCATGAAGGGTCTTGGAAAAGGCGTGACCAGTTTCAAGAAGGGACTCAAGGAAGGCGAGCAGCCTGACGACCAGAAACAGCCCGAAGAAGAAAAGAAATAGAGATGATCTCTCTTGACGATGTGAGCCTCGCTTATGGAAGTTTTGTCCTTCTGGACAAGATCAATTTCCACATAAGCGAGAACGACAAGATAGGCCTTACAGGTAAGAATGGTGCGGGTAAATCCACCATCATGAAGCTTATCTGCGGCCTGCAGTCGCCCTCGTCCGGCCACATCGACAAGCCTTCGGGGCTCTCCATCGGCTATCTGCCCCAGATCATGGAGCACAACCGGGGCCGGAGCGTGCTCGAAGAGGCTCTGACCGCCTTCGACGAAGACAACCGTATGGAGGCGGAAATCGCGCAGATATCCGAAGAACTGAGCACCAGGACAGACTACGAGTCAGACGCCTACATGGAGCTTACGGCCCGTCTGTCCGACCTTAACGACCGTCTTACCACCTCTCACTCCGAACCGCCCGAAATCCAGGCCAGAAGGACCCTTATCGGTCTCGGCTTCAGGGAAAGGGAACTGGGACGTCTTACTGAGACTTTTTCCCAGGGCTGGAACATGCGTATCGAGCTCGCGAAGATACTTCTTCGCAGGCCCGATGTCCTTCTTCTTGACGAGCCTACCAACCACCTCGACATCGAGTCGATAGAGTGGCTGGAAGACTATCTCGCTTCGCGCAAGGGCTCGCTGATGCTCGTGTCCCACGACAGGAAGTTCCTCGACCGCACTACCAACCGCACTATCGAGGTTGTGCTCGGGCATATCCAGGACTATAAGGTCCCGTACACGAAGTATCTGGAACTCAGGGAGGAGCGTATGGCTCAGCAGACCGCCGCCTACGAGAACCAGCAGCGGATGATCGAGAAGACGGAGGATTTCATCGCAAAGTTCCGCTACAAGCCCACCAAGTCTAACCAGGTCCAGTCCAGAATCAAGGCTCTGGGCAAGATCGACCGTATCGAAATCGACGAGACCGACAACGCAACGCTGACGGTCAAGTTTCCGCCCGCACCGCGCTCGGGAGATGTTGTCTACAAGGCGACCGGTCTTACTGCAGCTTACCCCCAGAAAGTGGTTTTCAGCGATGCCGACATCGAAATCAAAAGAGGGGAGAAGGTGGCGCTGATCGGGCGCAACGGCGAAGGTAAGACTACCCTTATGAGGGTGATTATGGGGCAGCTCGATCCTGCCGGCGGCGAGTCGCGCCTCGGGCATAACGTCTCAATAGGTTATTTCGCACAGAACCAGGAAGATGTGCTCGACAAATCGCTTACGGTCTTCGAAACCCTCGACCGCATAGCCGTCGGCGATATCCGCACCAAACTCCGCGACATCCTCGCGCAGTTCCTCTTCCGGGGCGAAGACATCGACAAGAGGGTCTCAGTGCTCAGCGGTGGCGAAAGGGCGCGCCTCGGAATGGCCAAGCTGATGCTCGGCAACCACAATCTCCTTGCCCTCGACGAGCCTACCAACCACATGGATATCAAGTCTAAAGATATCCTCAAGCAGGCTCTGAAAAGCTTCGACGGTACTCTCCTGATAGTTTCCCACGACCGCGACTTCCTCGACGGCCTCGTAGACAAGTTCTACGAGTTCGAAGACGGCCGCGTGAAGGAGCACCTCGAGACCGTCGCCCAGTTCCTCGAAAAGAGGCGCATGGAAACGCTCCACGAGCTCGACCGCTCAACGGCCCCCGCTGTCGAGGCTGCCAAACCGGCCTCCAACTCTGCCTCCAAGTCTGCCTCCGCGCCCGCCTCCAAGTCCGCCTCAAAGTCTGCCTCCGCGCCCGTTGAGCCTAAAAAACCGGCCCTCTCCTACGAGCAGCAGAAAGCGATCTCGCGCGAAGAGCGCCGCAAGAAAGAGCGCATCAAGTATCTCGAATCCGAGATCTCCAAGGCTGAGGCCCGCCAAAAGGAAATCGAAACCATCCTGTCCGCCCCTCCCGCCGACGCCGACATCATGGAACTCACCCGCGAGTACCTCGAACTCAAGCGCGACCTCGACGCCCTCACCGACGAGTGGGGAAGTCTGATCTAGCTACGCAACAGCCTGGCGGCTCGTGCGACCGTGTTATGCTGTTCGCGCCGTGGCGCTTAAGTATCTGGCTATCAGCCAACTAACAAAAACGATGTACCTGGATTCAGGTATATCGTTTTGCTTAAGTCTCTGATGCATAGCGATGTAAGTGCCACGCTCTCCATAAGATGTGTGATTATATCATGAGCAAACTCCTGCCTGGCGGCGGATTAGACTTCGGTGGGGCATTCCGTTAACTGCTGCCGGGAATCGTTGGGTGGAAGTGCCTGAGTTTTAGTAACGCCCTGATTGTGAGTAACATCCACGGAATCACGTACTCCATTTCAGGCGAAAAAGCAAGCTATTCACCGATATTTATTCGGCGAATAATGGGTTTTAATCCCCGATTATCACCTGTCTGAGGCTTTTTCCATCAGGTTTATGGCTTCGGGCGCAAAACCATTAACTTGGCTGAATCATAATAGAGTTTAATGCTCCAAACATCCATTAACCTATATCTTACCGATGCTCTGTGGCTGGGCGGGAGGAGAAGATCGACTAAACCTCGAAGACGTATGGGGGAAGGAGGGCGAGAGGGGATAATGCTAGCAGCAATCCCTAAATGTTAATTAGGGTCGTAATAGTAATCAATTGCAGCATCTTCTTCATCACTAGGCAGGAATGGTTTTGCAAGAAAAGAAGCCAATATAAACATGAGTATGCAGGCAATTATTGCTATAAATTTGCACCCAACGGGTACACGTCTTTTTTCATCTTTCTGTTCGGTCACAAGACGGTTCCAAATATAGCCGCAAACAGCGAACAAGCCGAAAAAAATGAGAGTCCAAATCATAACGGTATTCTTATTTATTCAAACATCTTCATTTTTCGTTCCAGATCAGATGCTATTTTAAGGAGCATTATCTCCTCTTAAAATGTGCTTTGAATCGACAAATAGTCTGCTTCTTCAACTTATTATTTATATCTCTCAAAAACATTTTAACGCAGAGGACACCGGTATTGCTAAGATAAAATAATTGAACTAACGATGCAATAGCGAATGCCCCATAACCTCTATTGTTTAATCAATCGAAATGTTTGTTCCACCAGAAGAATAATAATCACTCACCTCTAATTCATATGATGCGGAAGATGTATTGACTTTAATTCTTATTCCATAAAGGCAGCCAGCCCGCAGCTGTGTTAATTGCGGAATCTGAATCGGGAGAATGTAGACAATGTCATTTTCAGAGTATGAAATCGTATATTTAAAACTAACATTCAATCCCTCTGTTAAGGTCTGGGGGAAGGTAACACCGTACGATTTATTATCACTATTCAATCCTAATTTAATACTGTGTTTTGATGTCGCAAATGCAATGTTAGGGTTTAGACCCGGATACATTGTTTTATCTTGTTCATTGACCACAAACGATGCTGTTCCTGCTAGATATTCATTCTGTGCTACAGGGCTAATCTCAACATCAGATATTCGCAAACGATAACCACTAGAAACATTAGGTAAATCAAACTTTATCATGATAGCAGGTAAACAAGGCTGCATTCTAACATAGCCGGGATTACTAATCTCAATACCATTGTATTCTGCCAAGCCGCCATAATAATACATCTCCGGTTCTATGGTTTGATCTTCACTAACAGTGGTGCTTACTCTTGCTATATGGCCCCCACTAAACACTTTCCCAATAGGATAAGTAACAAGGTACGAGTCTGCGTTTGAGACTTTAACACCAAGTTGCCCACCATAAGCATCTATTCTTTCAATTGCATGAGCCTCTCCATTAACAGATATTTCGGTGCCAAGTTGGAAGGGGTTGTCGAAAGAAGATGCACTCGCTTTGGTTGCGTTTCCATACTGGATTATTAGATATTGTCCACTACCGCCCTGAACGAATTCTCTCTGGTCTAAAATGTTTCCTGAAGCATCTTTGAATAGTATATGAGCAGTACGGCCATTCGTTGATTCATTAGCTGGAATAATAAAAGAGATGTGATAAGCCGGCCCAAGAATCTGCTCTTTATTAACAGTTGCCCCTTCAACATCGACTTCCACAGTGAAATTAATAGAGGCCAGAACGTTCAAACCACTTTCGATTTGGTCGGGACTTCCGTAAGCCTTTGTGTTAGGGAATCCAGAATCAGATGTGAAAGGTATTGTATTATCTTCTACGATCATGAACGGCACATCATATTTCTTATCAAGAAAACGATAGAATGCCGGAACATTAGTCACTGCAAGTTTTTTCTCTTTATAATATGTGGCAAGGTTTTCAATTACTCGGAATGGATTTACGTCGGGAACTTTTGACTTAAACTTGTCAAATACCGTTGCGCCCAGCTCCCCATCATCTTCAATGTCAGAGGCAATCTCTTGAACGAAGGTGGTTACTTCAGATGCACTACGCCCACATTGTATTAAACATGCAAAAGCGAGAAGCATACCATCCCCATCAGATGTGCCAGTAATATCCATATCATCAAAATTAGCTGATGAACCAGTAAAACCGATTGCTCTTAATAGTTCATTCTGTGCTTGATTTACGGCCTCATCAAAGGTTTTACCTTCTTTAATGAGTTTCTTGACACGTGGACGGATTGCGGTAGTCATCAGATTAATATTGGCGGCAGAATCATCTGACTTTACAAATGCCTCAAGGTATAAAGGGTTTGAAGATATAGCACCCTCAAGCTCATTAAAGTAATACCCCTCTGCCCGAAGCTCAATAAATGGGGCACTTGTTTTGCCACTTACCCCAAACGAGCCAAGGTCGTCAGAAATACTCGAAGGAAAACTTTCGCCAGTGGCAACTAGTTCTCCATTAACAGCAAAAGCGGTAACCTGAGAACCTTTTACGAACTGCCCCTTTTGAGCATATCCATGAAGATTACACTCTTTTACAACAGCGGCTTCATCAGGGTTCTTTGTACAAGACAAACACATTAAAAGCAACAGGATAAAATAGGATATTCGTTTCATTATTAATAAGTAATTACAATCTATTTATCGGTATGTCTATCATTGGTGAATTCTAATTAGAAGTGCAACACACTTCCATGACGGCTTTGAACTGATTTTTTTCGGGGTAAAGACGCGCCGCTTCTCCTGTCCGTTGATAAGCGCATAGATGTGGATGTTCCCGGAATCGGTCATTTCGAATCGAATCAGGTCTGAGACGGTGTCGTCTGGGGCGAAGACATCCGGAGACAACTCACGCAATCTGGACTCTATAATGTCAATGAAGAATGGCGCGACGCCGTTCGCGGTTGCCAGAGGGCGGAAGTCCTTGAGCGCATCCTTTAACTTGCCAATGTACTTAGAGGGATTCTTGATGTCATTCTGGGCTGCAAACGCCAGCAGATCATCGACGGTTATGTCTTCGTGCTTGCCGCGGACAGAGAATTCGTGATGTCTCTCCGGAGTAGTCGCGGTCTTCAGGATAAAGCATAGATCATAGGCAGGGGAGAGGTGCCACGAACCATCCTTTTCCATTATGAATGAGAAATTCTTGGCATGGCCGTCTGTGTTGCTCATAGAGCATCATCATTTGTCTGGCAAATGTAATAAAATATAGATTAATATCAAAAATTGACATTAACCTATATTATATTATAGTTTATTCGTTGATGCTCTGCGGCCTGCGGCGAATCCTACTGCTTGTCGTTCAGGATGTAGCGGCGCAGGAGGTCGAGGGCGGAGGCGGCGAAGCGCTCGATGTTGCGCTTGCGGTCGTTGTGGTACTGAAAACGCTTCGTGATTGTGCCGTGGGGGCCGCTGACGCCGATCCAGACCGTGCCTTCGGGGTTGCGCTCGTCGCCGCCCGGGCCGGCCAGTCCGGTCGTGGAGACGGCATACGTGCTGCCGGTGAGTTTCCTGACGCCCTCTGCCATCGCGGCGGCGACCTCGGAACTGACTACTCCATTGGCCTCAATAGTCTCTGAGGGCACTCCAAGGACTTTTTCCTTGACTGCAATAGCATAGGAAGTGACGCTCCCCAGGTAGTATTCGGATGATCCTGGCACGGTGGTGATCATGTGCGAGATCATGCCTCCGGTGCACGATTCGGCGGCGCTGAGGGTCTTTCCGCTGCCTCTGAGCAGCCGTCCGATGACGGATTCGAGAGTTTCGTCTTGTTCGGAGTAGATGTTGTCTCCGAGAATCTCGCGCAGACCGGATAGGGCCTTCTCGACCTTAAGGGCATTGGCGGATTCTTCGCCTCCGAAGAGCGAAAGACGGAGCCTTATGCCGGTTGAGGTATTAGGAAGGTAAGCAAGGTGGATCCCAAGAGACTTAAGCGAGTCTTCCCACGGCTCGATGAGCTGCGAAAGCGCGGACTCCGCAAAACCGTAAACCATTATAGTTTTGTGATATATGGAATCTAGCTTAAAGTGTTTCTTTATGTCTGCGAGGACCTCATCCAGGGCGCCGAGGGCTTCGTGGGGAACTCCGGGAAGGGAGTACAGCTTATGGCCGTCGGGGCGCGTGAAGATCATGATTGGCGCCGTACCGTGGTGGTTTTCAATGACTTCGCAGCAGTCAGGCACTTCAGCCTGCTTGAGGTTGATATCGAGCACGTCGAGCCCCCTCGAATGGAGTATCTCATGTACGATCCTGAGCTGACCCTCGTGGGTTTTCCAGCCTTTAGCTCCGAAAAGCTCCGCAAGGGCGTTCTTTGTTATATCGTCTTTGGTGGGTCCGAGACCGCCTGTGGAGATCACGATATCGTTGGAATCGAGTTCGCGGGCAAGGGAAGTGATGATATCGGCATGGTCATCCGGAATGCTGATCATTCTAGTGACCTGGACGCCGCAGTTTTCTAGAGCCAGGGAAATATGAGAGGAATTGGTGTCGACGATCTGTCCGATCAGGATTTCGTCGCCTATAGTGCATATGGAAGCTTTAACCATAATGCAAATATAGCAGTTTAGGCGTTATCTTGTACTAATTCCTGGAAAGTACCGTCGCTGAAAAAGACGAGTATACGAGAAATAACTCTTTGATTCTTTTGTGATTGCGTGCGCCTACTTAAAGTGCTGCTTCTAGGCTGGACGAGCTTGGAAGGAGTCATTTCGGCCATTGACTCGGCTATTTCTTCCTCTGAAACCACCTCGTTTTCATCCTCTACAGAATCGAATAAATCGCCCTCCTGGACCACTGTGGGGTGGTTTTTATACATCTTACCCTTGCCGGTAATAAGCCATTCTACGTTGAGAGAAGGGAAGTGTGCGGCCATTTTCTCAATCATATCGAAACTGGGCTTGTTTCGCCCCGAGAGGATATGTGAGATACTGCCTCTGGCTACGCCAATCGAATCAGCCAATTCGGATTGGGTGATGTTTTCGGCATTGATAAATTGTTGCAAACGTAAATTCATCTCTCGAATTATTGTGTCACAAATGTAAAAACAAAAAATCGTATTTCAAAGCGCCTTTTCGACCAATCTGCCAGGGAACCGGAAATAGCCCCAAAATAGGCACTGAAATAAAAATTGAGATTGACAATGCTAAAATACTGGCACAGTGCCATATAGCATTTTTAAAATACGTCAATTATGCCATCACAACACGTTTTCAGGTTCGAGCGATCATCAAACGAGCGTTAATATCCTATACTTTCACTTTCGTTAAATCCGCTAAATAGCTGGGTTTGACTAATTTAGTATTACTGATTATCAAGTATCAGCCAATCTTATAACCCCAATTCGGCCCCGGGGTGCACCGCAATGGCGCTTTTTGTTAACTTTTCATTTGTGAAACGTTACAAATTTTTCGGGTTTACAATTTTGAGTAACATCCGTAACCCGCACCACTTTCTAAATTGAATTAATTCTAAATACCAAGACGCTCTTTCTTTAGAATGATTACATTTCTCCGAGCACGTTCTATAAGCACAAATAATCGTTTTGTCCCGCATAATGATTAACTTTGCAGCGCTAATTGAAAACTAGAGATGATACCTGAGATTCATATAGAAGATTACAACTATCCGCTGCCCGACGAGAGAATCGCAAAATATCCTCTTCCCCGCAGAGATGCGTCGAAATTGCTCGTCTACGAGAAAGGAACCGTGGAGTCCCGTGTTTTCTCCGATCTTCCGGAATACATCCCTGCCGACTCCATGATGGTCTTTAACGATACCAAGGTTGTTCCTGCAAGGCTCCATTTCCGCAGGGATTCCGGGGCGCATATCGAGATCTTCTGCCTCCAGCCGGTCGATCCGGTCGAATACAATACCGCATTCGCATCTGTAGAGCGCTGCTCCTGGCAGTGCGTCATCGGCAACTCAAAGCGCTGGAAAGACGATCTTCTTTCGTATGCCCTGCCCGAGGACGGAGGCCATGACGACCTGGCTCGCATGGAACTCAAGGCCCGTCTGGTCTCCAGGGATGGTCAGACCGGCACCGTAGAATTCACGTGGAAGGGCGGCGAGCCATTCAGCCGAGTCCTCGAACTCTGCGGGCAGGTGCCTATTCCGCCCTATCTCAACCGCGAGACCGAGCAGCTCGATATCGAGCGTTACCAGACCCTTTACGCCCGCGTAAGAGGCTCTGTCGCGGCGCCGACGGCTGGCCTTCATTTTACTGAAGAAGTGCTTCAGGCAATCAGGGACAAAGGCGTTGATATCGAGAACGTTTGCCTTCATGTCGGGGCCGGCACCTTCCTTCCGGTAAAGTCGTCGAACGTGGCCGATCACCCCATGCACCGCGAGCCCTTCGTGGTGACACTCGATTTCCTACGGAAACTCCTTGCCAAGGGTGAGGTGCGCAAGCTCGTCGCAGTCGGTACGACCTCGGTCCGTACCCTCGAGTCGCTGTACTATGTAGGAGTCGGCATCATCGAAAACGGCCAGCCCTCGGATGTGGGGCAGTGGGACCCTTATACGCGCGATTACTCCTACTCGACCGAAGAAGCGCTCAGGGCCATCGTTTCCTGGCTCGAAAACACCGGTAGCAGCGAGCTTAAGGTCGGAACACGTATAATTATAGTTCCGGGCTTCCGGTTCCGCCTTGTCGACCTTCTTGTGACCAATTTCCATCAGCCCGAAAGTACGCTGATCCTTTTGGTCTCCGCCTTTGTGGGTGGCGACTGGCGCACTATCTACGATTACGCCCTTTCACACGACTACCGCTTCCTGTCGTACGGCGACAGTTCATTACTCTTCAAGGCATAAAAAAAGTCAGCCGTTCAGGCTGACTTTTTTGTGGGATGGTATCTGCTAGTTGCGATAGCGTGTGCCGAACTGCATGTTGAGACCGAAGGTCAGCTTGCAGCGGAACGGGTCGATCGGTACAGGAACTCCGCCGTATTTGGGGAACTTGAAGCCATCGACGGGGATGATGCCCACTCGGTCGACGAAGGTGTCTACGCCGATGTAGGCGTTGACGAACAGCAGGGTGACGCTTGCTGCGAGACCGAGCACATTGCCTTCGGTATTGCGTCCGTAGTTGGCAGTGAGGCTAAGGAAGCCGAAAGGCGAGACGGTCAGGCCTCCACGGGCATCCCAGTAGGGGGCAATCTGATCGAAATGATAGATGCCGAGAGCACCTACGGAGATGAAACTCAGGATGGGCAGACGGTACTTGGCGCCGAGATTGGCCGTGAAAGCAAGCCTTTCGAAACCGCTGTCGGTCACACCCTCGAGGACCTGAAGGTTGGCAATCTCGAGAAAGTCGTCCTTGGCCTGGTTGAGATCGTCCTCGTAGCCGCTCTGGCCTCCGATCTTGTTGAATCCGTCAAAGGTGAACTGATCGGCAGCCTTGGCTACGCCGTTGTACTTCCAGAAGATGCCTCCGAGATCGTTGATGCCGCCGGTGAGGGATAGGCTCTCGAAAGGATTCCACTTGAATCCGATGTCGACTGCTCCGCCGTAGCCGGCAGGAGCCGGCTTCCCGTCCATCCTGGCATTGAGATCGCCATTGTCGTCGTTGTAGAAAGTAGCCCAGGGGAAAGCGACCCTCGCTTTGCCTTCGATGTCGGTAGCGATCACTCCTTCATTGAAAAGGACATCAGCCTTTTCGAAGCGGACATCCGCATTGGCAAGTCCGACTAGACCCTTGAGCCTGAAACCGATGGTGAGGTTGTCCATCTTGGTGGCGGTACCGAAAGCAATCTCGGTGTAAGCCTTGGCCCCGATGTAAAGGGCGCTGAGGTCGTACGGGGTGGTGGAGTTACCTTCCTTGAGGAATCTGAAGAGGTCTCCGGGGATGGAACTGCCGAGGTCTGAACGGAGGTTGATTTCGAACGAGTAGAATTTGTTTTCCCTGCGCTTGCCGACGGAGAGGATATTGATGTTGGCATCGAGTCCGAAGGGGTTGTCCTTGCCGAGATGCGTCATCATCTCTTCCGTGCTGACATTGGGATTGAGGAAGGTCACAAGACCGTCGCCGTTGGCATTGGGATAGATCAGGGAACTGACGCCGAGTCCGCTGCTCAGACCCATCTCCACGCTGCCGAGACCGAGGCCGAAGAAACTCTTCTCGCTCATGATGGCAGGATTGATCCTGTATGAGTAGTTGTAGTTGTCGAGGAAGAATCCACCCTGGAATTTGTCCTGGGCACTTGCACGTACTGAAAGAAGGCTGCTGGCCACTGTCAGGACCGCGATTGCTGATAATAACTTTTTCATATCCGTGTAAGTTTATTCGTTGTTGTTTTCCTTGTCCTTCAGTTTATTGCCGTCGAAGTGAATTCCGTTGGGCAACAAGATGTAGAGATCCGTCAGGACTATGTAGTCTTCTCCCTTGAGGGCTTCTCCGGTGGAGTGGACCTGGAAGGAGATCTTCAGGTCGGTGATAGTCTCAAGAGCTTCGTTGTCTTTTTCGGAACCGATGACAATCTGAAGGAGACCAGGTTCACCGGGAGCGGGGAGCTGGACGGTTTGCTGCTTGTTGAGAGGGACGACGGTGTACTGGTCACTCTCTTCGTCGTGAGAGAGGAAACTGACGGTAACGTCGGCCGAAACGGGGATGGTGTTCTTGACATTGGCCCTGATACCGATTGAGGAATTCCTCAGCATGCTACCGATAGTCTTGGCGTCGCTGCCAAGCGAGATGGTGTCGGCGAAATTGATGAGTGTGCCGGTACCGAACTTGAGAGGCAGGCTGATTTCGTAGTCGAACTCCATGCCATAATCGGCTTTGGGCTCGATATAGCAATACTTGGTCTTGTCGGTTGCGAGGTGAGCCGAGAAGTCGATGGAGTCGGTGGCTTCCTGCAGAAGCTTATTGAGACTGATTTCGTTGTGGGTGGTCTTTTCTTCGTACTTGGAGGGATCGGCGCTCATCGGAACTTCGAAATTGAGAGTCGCGATGGGGCTGTCTGCTCCCTGGGCTGAGAGGTCCGCGGATCCGCCTACAGGAAGTGACATATTTGTCTTGACCGTGAGGTCGACAGAGGCATTGGGAAGATCGAGGGTGGCGTCGGCCAGCTCTTCGGGAAGAGAGAAGAACGGCGACCTGAAAGTCTCGTCCATGCTGTAGTCGATCTTTGCCTGGGCACTCTTGATGGCGAAGTTGCCTTGGCCGTCGGAGATCCTGACAGAAACGGTTCCGGTGGCGTTCTTGGTGAGTTCGACAAGCTTTATGGTGACTTCCTGGGTGGAAGCGCTTCCGGTGATGTTTACATAATCCTTGATATCTTCTCCGGTTTCCTTGATCTGAGCCAGATCCTTCGATGAGAGGTCGAGCTTCTCGAGCTTGATCTGACGGGAGAAGACCTGGTTCTCATAGACGGTGCCGTTGAGCTCAACGACAGAGGGAGTGAAGAAGGAAGGAAGGGTAGCGGTCGCGCTGAAGTCGAACTGGGCATTCTCCCCGGGAAGATCGGTGAAGAGAATCTCGATGTTTGCATAGACTTCGTCGAGAACGATCTCTCCGATACCCACGAGCATATCGGGAATATCTTGAACACTGATCAGGCCGAGTTCGATGTTTTCTTCGATTTCGTAGCTGATGGCGGGGACCGTGTACTCGGTCTGTCCCAGCGCGATCAGTGCGTCGGCATCAAAACCATCCGGCAGTTCGAGGTCGGGGCCATAAGAAACGGGCACTGAGACGTCGATGGCATCGACTGAAACTGCGCCACCCAGATCCAAATCGGAAAGGCTCTCCCCAAGGTCGATCTTGTCGGAGTACTTGACGCTGTAGGACCCGTCGGGATTCTGCTTGATGAACTCTGATGTGTCCAGGCCGGTGGTTTTCATCAGGGAATCAATGCGGAACACCGAGGTGCTGTCGGCCAGCCTGAGCTGAATCCCATTCTGGAACAGGGCTACGTTCAGGTCGATGTCCTTAAGATTGTCCAAGGTATAGGCATCGTCTACCTTGCACCCGGAAATCATCGTGGCAAGAGCGGCAATAGCGCCGGCTCCGGCGATTTTCAAAAATTTTTTCATCCGGTTATTGTTTGGTTTAACTTCTGTAACAATTATCGCTGTTTCCGTAAAGATAAGAATAAAAACTCTGAAAATCCAACAGTTGGCAAAATTCCATCCTATCGGTCAGTTTCAGAATGTCCTTCTTCTTGTCATCCGGAACGGATTGTGAATCTGGTTCATCTTCTTGTCCAGAATCATCCTCGCTGCAGTGCGGCCCATCTCCGGGAAGTCCGTCGAGACGGTCGTAAGGCCCCCGAGGATGAGTTCATTCATCGGATATTCGTTGTAGGAGACGATGAATACGCCCTTGCCGATTTCGAGTCCGGATTCCTGGATCATACGCGACAGACCGACCAGTCCCGAGTCCAGCTGAGAGTTGAGAATGATAAAGGCGTCGCCCGGCTCGACAGTTTCGGGAAGGCCGGAATAGTACTCGACAGACAGGGAGTTGTCGAGGGCAAAACGCTCAATACCCTTGCAGATAGTGGCTCCGTAGAGCGACTGCGGAAGGGTGAGTACCTTTAACCGCCTGATTCTGGAGAAATCCGCCTTTCCCTGACTGAGACCCTCGCAAATGTCGTTTTCGAAATCCTGGTAGACTGCGCCGAACCGGCCCCTGAGCCCATGCTGGATGTGGTCGATAAGGATAAGCTTGCGTACGGGAATCCTGGAGAGGAGTCTCGTGACGCGCTTCTGAACGGTCTCCGTATTGGGGAAGTGGGGCGCGATTACGTAGTAGTCGAAATTGTCCAGATGGCTGTCGAGGAAATACTCGAGAAGATCCGGATTCTGGTTGTGATTGAGGATCGTTATGTCGGCCTCGGGACCGAGAGTCTGGGCAAAAGCAGTGTAGGTGATCTGCTTGTAGACAGAGAAGTTGTCGAGAATTACAAGGACTTCTGTCTTGGCGCCGGATGCGAGGTCCCGGACATAGAATCCCTTGCCGTGTCTGGGCTCGATGATATCCTTCTCGACCAGTATCCCGTACGCTTTCTTGACAGTTTCTCTGGAAATATCATATTTGTCGGCCAGCACGTTCATGGACGGGAGCTGCTCACCGGGGGTGAGTGATCCGTCCCGGACGCCGCGCTCGACCTGCTCTACAATCTGCTTGTAGATAGAGTGTTTGATACGTGTGTTGACAGTAATAATCATATGTGGCAATATACTAATTATTTTGCTTTTTAGCTCTTTCGAAGGCATCGAATGTGCGATAACCGCTCCTTGCAAGCTCCGACTCGGTATCGAGGTCGAAGGTGTTGTAGCCCATATCCATCAGGACATGCCTCAACGCATCTGCCCGATCCCTGAATTCGAGAGGATCTTTCTCCCGGCGGGGGCTCCAGCCGATCTCCGCCACTGCAAAGCCGCGTGGCCACAGCATATACTCGGCATGTTCGACAGTGGGGATCCATTCGCACCAGAGGTTGGCCTGGAGTCCGAGTACAAGCGTTTCGTCCATTCCGGGGGCGACCGGCTCATAGCTGTAGACGTGGCGCAGCGATGTCAGTTCGCCCCACGCCCTGGGCTCTTTCCTGATAAGGTCCTGATAGTAGTCGAAATAGAGGTGGCTGTTGGGAGACATAACCACCTTGTGGCCGGCGGCATTGGCCTTGATTCCGCCGCTGATTCCTCTCCAGCTCTGGATGACGGCGCTTTGGGGTACACCGGTTTCGAGAATCTCGTCCCATCCGATGATGCTGCGTCCGTGGGCGCGTACGAAGGCTTCGATGCGCCTCACAAGGTAGCCCTGAAGCTGCGACACTTCGGTGTAGCCTTCCTGCCTCATCCTTTCCCGGCACTTGATGCACTTGGGCCATACTGCCATCGAAGCCTCGTCTCCTCCTATATGAATATAGTGTGAGGGGAAGATCTCCATCACTTCCGTCAGTACGGATTCGAGCAGTTTGTAGGTTTCTTCACTGCCGGGGCACACATCCCAGGCACCCTTGAAGGGAGTGCCGTCTTCGAGTGTGCAGCTGGTCCCGGGGTAGGCGCTCGTCACTTCGAGGCTGTGTCCGGGCATCTCGATTTCGGGGATAATGGTGATGTAGCGCTCTGCGGCATATGCCACGAGATCGCGCAGTTCATCCTTGGTATAGTATCCGCCGTAAGCTTCGGGGTCGTCTTGAGTGGAATACTTGTACCCGCTTTTTTCCCACTCCATATAGTGGGCTCCGATGCGGAACGCACCCTTGGCCGTGAGATCGGGATAAGTCTCCGATTCTATCCTCCAGCCAGCGCTGTCGTCGAGGTGCAGATGGAGTATGTTGAACTTCAGGAGAGCCATCGCATCCATTTGTTTCTTAAGGAACTGAGCGCCCTTGAAAGTACGCGATTCGTCGATCATCAGTCCGCGATGGCGGAACCGTGGATAATCGAAGATGACCCCGCATGGCACTTCGCCGAGGGCCTGGAGCTGCTCGATGGTCTTGCGTGCACGGAAGACGCCTTCGTCGGTCCTCGCCTCGACAACCACCTTGCGCGGGCCGATGGTGAGCCTGTATGCCTCCTTGCGGGCGAATTCGGGAAGATCCCTGACAGCCTTCCGGAATCCGAATGAATGCTTGCGCACTACTACATTGTCTACCGTAGAAGTGCCTTCGGAGGGCTTGAACTCTACCGGAGCGGGGATGAGATTGAGGGCGAGGATGAAGCCCAGAAGCAGAGATTTCATTTGTTCTTTTCGAATATGAGTACTACGATATCGTTTTGGGAAAGGATCACTCTGGATCCGCGGACTCTGCCGCCGATCCTGCGGCTGTCCTTGAGCGTGTAGCCCGGGACGGAGATGCGGCCTCTTTGGCGCCCTGCCCCGGTGTTTGTGACCACCACGGCGATGCGGTCTGCCGAGGTGTAGCTGCGGGCGGTGAGAGAGGGATTGCTGCATGTGAATCCGTCACAGGCTGCGAAGCGGCCTTCGAGCAGAAGCTCGGGGAAGTCGTGGCGGATGGCGTTGACCTTGGAGAGATACTGCTGATACACGGGAGTTTCGTCGATGAGTCCTCTGCAGCGGAAGACTTCGATGTCGTTGCGAAGGCCCTTGAGGAGGGTGTTGCCAACCCTTCGGGGGACATCGTTGTCGTCGCGGACGCACCTGTCGCTCCAGATTACCTCGGGGAAGGTGTAGCGGAACCACTCGGGGAAACTCTCGGGAAGGGCGGTGAACTCCACGATATGGACAAAATCACAGAACTGCGAAGTGCAGTCAGAGAGCCATTCTGTGCCCAGGGCAAACTCGGGATTGACAGCCTTGACGTGGTCGCGGATTTCTCTCAGTGCATCTGCTTTGTAGCGCCCGGTGAAAATGTCCTGTACGGGGTACTCGCGGGAGAGGTCCCAGTTGGGGAACTCTTCGGCCACGCCCAGCTGGTCATAGAAGACGGCATCTGCGCCGAGCCCCATGGCCCTGTCGGCCCAGGCGATGAGCTGGTCGCGCCATTCGCGTTTGGACATGTCGGCGATTGTGAAGGTACGGGAGTCGTAGTAGCCGAGGGTGGTGCCTTCGCCCGTGAACTTGTAGTGTTCGGTGAATTCGCGGCCCGTATTGTCTTTGTTGGAGACGCGCTTGCCTCCACCGTTACGGTAGAACTCGCTCTCAGTGTCGATGAGCCTGCCGTTGTAGTAAAGCAGCAGCCGGCCGCCCTTGTCGCGGTACTCGCTGACAGCCTGCTTCCAGGCCTCATCGCCGCCCTGCGAGTCGTCGGGGGAGTAGTTGGGGTAGCCGTTGTCCATGCCTTCCTTCCACCAGCCGAATGCGAGTACGGCGTTACAGCCGACAGACTCGCCTGCATCGAAGATGCGTCCGGGGAGGTCCTGATAGCGGCGCAGATACTCGCCGTACTGGTGCTTGAAGATGACGCGCTGCCAGCCGGTCATGTCCTGCACCCACTTGGGCACGGGGGCGTGGTGCCACCATGTGTCGGCCCACCTGCGGTAGATGCGCGAGGTCGCGGTCCAGTCGCCTTCGTATGGCACGACAACGGATGCGTCGTTAGACCACGTATCGCCGCACATCGCGTTGGGGTAGCGGTAGAATCCCGCCTCGAGATGCTTGAAATCAGTGGTGACATGGCCTATGGTGCCCCTGTCGGGATACGTCCTGAGGCCGTGCCAGGTCTGCTGGAGCGAGGTGTCGTGGGAGCCGAAATACAGGCCGTCAGCTCCGCCCGTGAATGCAAAGCAGTTGGAGGCCGCATTGCGCGGATACTGCAGGTCGTACTGGCGGAACTTCTGGGCCGGAGTCATATAGAGCGGGCGTACATCCACGTTGGAAATCTTCCAGACTGGATTGTCGAAGATCTGACCTCCGGTGTGAGTGGTCAGAAGCCGGTATTCCGAGGGAAGCTGCAGGTCGCCGATGAGGGGATACTGCAGTTCGCGGATGATGGTGTGGGGCTCGTTGTTGACTACGCTTGCTCCGAAACGCACCATCGTGCCTTCGGTCCAGACCTTCAGGTGGAGTTCGAAAGCCTTGCCGGCAAGACGGTCATAGTCGACGAAAACTGTGTCGGCAACGGTTTTTACGGATGCGGGCTTCTCGTCCCAGCCGGAAACCTCAATCTCCTTTTGTTCGGGAGTGTTGTAGTATAGCCTCCACAAAGGATAGCCTCCGGCGTATTCACGGCCGCCGAGCGACAAGCCGGTCAGTCTTCCGTCAACGTCTATGCTGACCTTCGTGCGGGCAAGTTCGCCGCGGTTCTCAAGCACGAAACGGCAGAGTTCGTCGTAGAGGGCGCGGTCTTCGGGAAGGGGAGAGGTGGCGAGCTGGGTGAGGGCGTTGGAGCCGCTGTAGAGGGCGAACGATCCGCTGCCCATCAGGCCGGCCTCGCGGTAGCGGCGCATGTACTCGCGCACCCTGCCCTGGAGGGCGGGAACGTCCTTGGAGGTGAAGGAGAGTTTGCCGAATGCGTCGGGACCGCCCACGCCGGGCTTCATCTCGGCGGCGACTGCGCTGTATTCGAATTCGATCTCCATCCCGAGGCCATTCTCCTTGATGGCGGCGAGAGTCTTGTCGAAGGGATGGCGTTCGCCTGCCTTGTGGTCCCAGTACCAGTTGGGCTGCATCCAGGCCTGGTCTATTCCGAGCTGTTTCCAGTATTTGTGGCCGGGAGCCATGTGGTAGGGTATCCAGTACAGGCGCTCTCCTTTGGAATGCATCCTTTCGGCGAGGGCGGGGATGATTACTTCCGAATTCTTGTAGCGGCAGTTGACGTCGATGTCGTAGGGGAGATAGAGTTCTTCGGCGGTGATGTAGAAACCGTCGAGTTCCAGATACTTGCACTGCAGCCTGGCAAATCGCTCACGGGTCTCCGAGATGTACCAGTCGAGAGCCTTGAGCCTGTCTTCGACACTTGCGAAGTCGAGGCCGTCGCCCCAGTAGACGGTAGGCGAACTCTTGTCTGCAAAATGCTCGAACATGACCGCATCGGGAAGTCCGATGATGACCTTACGCTTCGACGGAGGGTTGCCGATGCGCCCTGCTGCGGCGGCGCAGGCCTTCTCGAGTGCTCCCACACCGCAGTCTTCGCCGAGCCAGAGGTCTAGCTGGCGTGTCCAGTCTTCTTTTGTGGCGGAATGCCCCGAAGGGGCAACGACCAAAGTCCTGCCGCTGACAGGGTCCTGACCCTCGAGGAAGATAAAGGCTTCGAAGAGCCACTTCTCGCTGCCGTCAGGAGACTTCCAGCTGACATG
>CAMNNY010000161.1 GCA_946546175.1 uncultured Bacteroidales bacterium | reverse complement strand
CGAGCCGCATCGGGAAGACTCTGACCTTGTTGTCGGTGATGATTCCTCCGATGTAGAGCGAATCGATGCGACCCTTGCGACGGTCACGGAACATCAGGATTCTGGCGAGTTTCTTGAAATCTCCTTCCTGATTGAGAGTAAGGTCCTGGCCTTTGATGAAGAATGCCCCGTCGAGAGATCTCGTATGGATATTGAAGTTGGTATCGAGCTTTGTAGTTGCACAGACTGTCGCTTCAAGCTTGCCTTTGAACGAACTCAGCATCGGGACAAGCGAGTCAACGGCAGGCACCATCTCAATTATTTTTTCGGCCGTGACATCCTTAAGTGAGACATCGAAGCCCGCTCCGATATTCTGCTTTGTCTTTGTCGAATAGAAGGCGTCTGCCCGGATGCTTCCGGCGTCTGTCTGAGCTGCAAGGTCGCTCACAAGCACTGTCCGCTCCTTCATCTGGATACGCGCCCCGACTTCGCGGGCATTGTAGTCCAGATACTTCACGGCGCCTGCCTTGAGGTTAACGTCGGCGATGACATTGGCCGGGATAACGAAGAGTTTCATGCCTTCGCCCTTCTCGGAGACGGGCTCCTCCAGCACTTCCGCCATATACTCTTCGTCGGAGGCCGTCGATGTCGTATCGACCTCGGCGTCTTTTCCGGCATTGAGCGCACCCATGATCTGATTGAGGTTGAGCCAGCGCGAGAAGGCATCCAGCTGCAGCCTGTAGACTCCCTTGCCCCTTCCGGTAAGCACGCGGCCGAAGCCTTTGAGGGAACCCTTAAGCTGAAGGTCGGACTCTCCGGTGCGGAGCTTCACGCCGTCTATCTGCAGCTCGTTGGTGTTGAAACTTGCGTCGAGCCCATCGAGCGCATTGCGCAGAGGGAACTTCGGGGTAATCACGACGGCATGACCGATATGGACCGAACCGCGAGGATTCCAGGTCTTGACCAGGTTGGTCAGGCCGGTATCCAGCTGAACGTCGATGTCGGCCGCCTTGAAGTCTTCTTCGGTAAGCCATTCGGGACGCTCGCCACGGGGTTTGCGATGGCGCGGGCGGAGCGATTCCGTCTTGTTGCGTGCGCCGGCGACTATCTTCACGTCGTCTGCCGCTATGCGTCCGAACGGAGTCTGGGCGCGGAGCCGGGGCGAAGACACGCCTGCGACCAGATCGGCACCGGACTTGGCGAGGGTTCCGTCGGCAGTGATACTTACGTCGCCGTCGGCCGATATTCCGTCAGGGAAGAGTGCGCGCAGGGCGCGGAGCCTCGCGAGCGCGTCGGCGTCGAGGTCGACCTGCGGGTTCTCACCCAGCAGGTCGCGCCCGGTCGCCGAAGCCTCCAGCGAGGCCCCCATCGCGCGCACGCGCAGATACTCCACCTGGGCATCGAGCACATCTTCAGCAGAATTGACTCCGCTGACCTTCAGCTCGACCGAACCGTCTTTGACCAGATCGGCAAAATATAGATGCGTGTCTGCCAGCGTGAAATCCACCTTCATGGTCGGCAGATCGAGAGGCTTGGGCTCCTTCTCCTCCTTGGGCCCCGTTGGCTTCAGGAGAGAAGTGTCGGCAGGCTCCACCCGGGCAAACAGCCCGAAGATGCCGGCGTCGTGGACGTCGATCGTGCCCTTCGCCAACTCGAGCAGATTGATCTTCGCCCGAAGAGTGTCTATTGCAAGCACGGTGTCCTTTGAAGCGGGCCTTCCCTCAACAAAGGGCCTGGTGTAAGACGCGTTGTAGATATAGAGCGAAAAGTCCGGGAAGCCGCGCAGAAGCCTGACCCTGATTTTGTCAACCTTTACTTTACCCTCGAGTACGGGTTCGGTAAACTTCGAGATGAGCTTATCCTTTACCGGAGTGTAAAGTACGACGTGGACTACACTGATAATCAGAAGTATCAGTGAAACCAGGACGATCAGAATGATCTTCCACCACCTTCCCCGACGTTTCATTGCTTAAAGACCGAGTTTTTTGAAAAAGTCGTTGCCTTTGTCGTCGACCAGGATAAATGCCGGGAAGTCCTCGACGCGGATCTTCCAGATTGCCTCCATGCCGAGTTCGGGATACTCCACGCACTCGATGCTCTTGATGTTGTTCTGGGCAAGGATAGCGGCAACTCCGCCGATGGTTCCGAGGTAGAATCCGCCGTGTTTCTTGCACGCATCGGTCACCTGCTGGGTGCGGTTGCCCTTCGCGATCATCACGAGCGAAGCGCCATTTGCCTGGAACTCATCCACATACGGGTCCATGCGGTTGGCCGTGGTCGGACCCATCGAGCCGCAGGGATACCCTTCTGGAGTCTTCGCGGGGCCGGCGTACAGCACGGGGTGGTCCTTGAAGTACTGCGGAAGGCCTTCGCCCGCATCCAGACGGGCCTTAAGCTTCGCGTGGGCTATGTCGCGGGCCACGATGATCGTGCCCTTGAGGTTGACGCGGGTGCTAACCGGATACTTGGTGAGTTCGGCGCGAACGGCGTCGATACCCTTGTCGAGGTCTATCTCGATGCCCTTGGGGCCCTCGCCCGGACGGCGGTACTCTTCGGGAATGAGTTCGGACGGGTTGACGTCCATCTTCTCGATCCATACGCCGTCGGAAGTGATCTTCGACTTGATATTACGGTCGGCCGAGCAGCTTACGCCCATGCCGATGGGGCAGCTTGCGCCATGGCGGGGCAGACGCACCACGCGGATGTCGTGGGCGAGGTACTTGCCGCCGAACTGAGCTCCGAGGCCGATCTTGGCCGCCTCCTTCAGGAGTTTCTGCTCAAGGTCGATGTCGCGGAAAGCGCGGCCCGTTTCGTCGCCGGTAGTGGGCAGGTTGTCGTAGAACTTGATGCTGGCGAGCTTGACGGTGAGGAGGTTCTTCTCCGCGCTGGTGCCGCCGATCACGAATGCTATGTGGTAAGGCGGGCAGGCTGCCGTACCGAGGCTCTTCATCTTCTCTACGAGGAACGGAAGGAGGGTTCCCTCGTTCTGGATGGTGGCCTTGGTCATGGGATAGAAGTAGGTCTTGTTGGCGCTGCCGCCGCCCTTTGCGACCATCACGAAGCGGTATTCGGCTCCCTGGGTAGCCTCGATGTCAATCTGGGCCGGGAGGTTGCACTTGGTGTTGACCTCGTTGTACATGTCGAGCGGGGCGTTCTGGCTATAGCGCAGATTCTCCTGGGTATAGCAGTCGAACACACCTTTCGAGAGGGCTTCTTCGTCCTCGAAGCCCGTCCAGACCTGCTGGCCTTTCTCGCCGTGAATGATGGCTGTGCCGGTGTCCTGGCAGAACGGGAGCACTCCCTTCACGGCAGTCTCCGCATTGCGCAGGAACTGCAGGGCCACATATTTGTCGTTCTCGCTTGCCTCCGGGTCTTTGAGAATGGCCGCCACCTGTTCATTGTGGGCACGGCGCAGCATGAACTGGCAGTCATGGAACGACTGCCTTGCTACCAGCGTAAGAGCCTCAGGGCTCACCTTGAGGATGGTCTTTCCCTCGAAATCGCCCGGGCTGACCAGCTTCTCCGATCCGGGAATCTTGTAATACTCTGTCGTGTCTTCGCCGAGCTGAAACATCGGCGCGTATTTGAATTCTGCCATATCTTAGTTTTGCATTAAATATTCTTTCATGAAGGCATTGAGGTCACCGTCGAGCACGCCCTGAGTGTCGGCGGTTTCGTAGCCTGTACGCACATCTTTGACGAGCTTGTAGGGGTGCAGGACATAGGAGCGGATCTGCGAGCCCCACTCGATTTTCTTCTTCTGACCCTCGAGCTCGGCCTGCTTCTCGCGGCGCTTCTGGAGCTCGATGTCGTAGAGGCGGCTCTTGAGGATGCGGAGAGCATTCTGGCGGTTGTCCTGCTGGCTGCGGGTCTCCGTGTTCTCAACCATGATGCCGGTCGGAATATGCCTTACGCGCACTCCGGTCTCGACTTTGTTGACGTTCTGCCCGCCGTGGCCGCCGCTGCGGAAGGTATCCCACTCGATGTCAGCAGGGTTGATCTCAATGTTTATCGAATCGTCCACCAGCGGGTAAACGAAGACGCTGCTGAAGGTAGTCTGGCGTTTGCCCTGGGCATTGAACGGCGAGATGCGCACGAGCCTGTGCACGCCCGATTCGGCCTTCAGATAGCCGTAGGCGTAATCGCCTTCGAATTCGATGGTTGCGCTTTTGATTCCGGCTTCGTCGCCTTCTTGATTCTCCGTGACGGTCATCTTGTAGCCGTTGCGCTCGCCCCAGCGCATGTACATGCGCATGAGCATGGCCGACCAGTCGTTGGCCTCGGTGCCGCCGGCGCCGGAATTGATGGTCAGCACTGCGCCGAGGTTGTCGCCTTCGCCGCCGAGCATGTTGCGGAATTCGAGAGCCTCGACCTTAGAAACTGCCTCTGCATAAGCCTTGTCGATATCTTCGCCTTCGGGCTCGAGCTCCAGAAGGACTTCGACATCCGACACCGCACCGCTGGCGGCGTCATAGTCGCTGACCCATGCTTTCACACCGCTGGCTTTCTTGAGAAAAGCCTCGGCTTCCTTGGGGTCGTTCCAGAAGTCGGCCTCCTGGCTGCGCTTGTCCATAGAGGCTGCCTGCTCCCGTTTTTCGGCAATATGAAGCGCCGTCTCGAGCGCCGAAAGGCGCGATTTAAGGTCTTTGATCTGTTCTGCTGTTACCATCACTATTCTTGACGCCTACAAAAATAGTGATTATTCCGTTATTTTCGCCAAGAACTCGTCGGGAGTGAAAACGGGGATGTCGGTATAGGGCGCGAAGTGCTTTTTGTTACCCGTGACGATAGCGTCGACCCTTGCGGCATCGGCACAGGCAAGCTGCATGGCATCCTCGAAATCGGGGTTGTCCGAGTGGATGCTGCCGTAGATATCCATGTCGCTGTCGGGAAGGATCACAAAATAGTCGAGATACATACGAAACACCTCATATAGCCTTTCACGAGATACAGACTTTCTCGTTATATAGGCTATATTTATGGTCGTGATTGCCGACAGACAGATACGCAAAACTTTTTCGACTCCAAGCTGAAGAATCTTTTTTGCTGACCCGGTACCTTCTCTGGCAAGAATATCGTCCAATAAAACATTAGTGTCGAGAAAGATATTTTTGGGAGTATGATTATTCATAATGCTATTTACTTAATAGGTATGCTAATCGGTCATCTGCCGCAATTTCTTCGGGCGTAAAGGTTATTCCCAGACTCATTCGTTTCACTTCGTCTGAAACCACTATCGGTCCTTTGATCTTGGGCCACCCCTCGATATCCTCCATCACCTCGCGGCGGAGAGTCTCCTCCACGAAGGTATTGAGCGTTTTTCCCTGGCGCTCCGCCTTACGGCGAAGATAAAACAGGACCTCTTTGTCGAGCCTGAAGGCTGTCTGACGCCTATTTGCGTTCTTGGTTGTTCTCACTGCTGTGTTCATATCGCTTTCTTTTATGGGTGCAATATAGCAATAATCTGATAACAAAACAAATTTTGTTATACAATAATCGCCACGGATTGAGATAAGGAAAATAATAGGTATATTTGCGTTGATATGGCAACTATAGGCATAATGGACTCCGGCGCCGGAGGACTCTCCGTCCTTCGGGAGATACTGCGTCTGCTTCCGGGCGAGCGCTATCTCTACTACTCGGACAATGCCAACTGCCCCTACGGCGAGAAGACGCCCGAGTTCATCACCGACCGCTGCCGGCAGATCGTGCGCGGATTCCTTGACGAAGGCGCGGACGCCGTCGTCATCGCCTGCAACACTGCCACCGCCGCCGCAATCGCGACGCTCCGCGCAGAATGGCCCGAGCTGCCCTTCGTGGGGATGGAGCCGGCGGTGAAGCCCGCCGCACTCGGGACGCGAAGTGGCGTAGTCGGCGTGCTAGCCACAGCCGGCACCCTCAAGGCATCCAAGTATCTCGACACCCGCAACCACTACGCCGGCGACGTAAAGGTCGTAGAGCGTGTGGGCAAGGGCTTTGTCGAGCTCGTGGAGAGCCTCGAACTCGACGGGCCGCACACCGAGCAGGTCGTACGCGAAAGCCTCGAGCCGCTGCTCCAGGCAGGCGCAGACACTGTCGTGCTCGGCTGCACCCACTACCCCTTCCTTCTCCCCGTCCTCCAGCGCGTTGCCGGTCCCGGCGTCCGCTTCATCGACCCCGCCCCAGCCGCCGCACGCCAGCTCGTGCGCCTGCTCGACTCCCGCGGCATCGCTCACTCCAGTCCGGACTCCCCCGCCCTTCGCGACATCACAATAAAAAGCAGCGGGCAGTCAGAGACCGCCCGCCGCATATTGAATCAGATTCTCTAGTTTACTCCCATCTGTAGTTCTGCAGCTGGCCGAGGACCTCGAAGTAGGCCTTGCCTTCGCTTACAGTCATACGGTAGATGGTGTCGTCGACCTGGAAGTACTCCTTGCCGTCGGCGAGGACTACAATCTGGTAGTCTTCAGGGAGTTCTTCGACAAGCGCTCCTGCAGGAGGTACGATGGTCTCGTACTTGCCGCTCGCGTTCATGATGAAGAACACGCCGTCGTCGTAGAAGTACTGCTGGTTAACCGCCGCATAGCTCTGGACGAGGCCGAGGCGCATTGCGAGCTGGTAGGACTCCGACGCCATCCTGGCCTGCTGGGTCTGCTGGGCCTGGATTGCCGCCTGCTGGGTGGCGATCGTTGCGTTGTTCTTCGCTATGATGGCATTCTGCTCGGCGATGGTCCTGTAGTTGTCGTTGATGATGTTGTACTGACGGTCAGCGTAGCTGTAGTACGACAGATGGCAGATTACAGGCTCATAGTAGTACAGACCCGGGTCGAAGTAGTAGCCGAAAGGAGGACGGCAGACGTAGTAGACACCTCCGCGGTAGCTGTAGTAAATACCGTCCCAGAAGTAGTAGCGGCGTCCCCAGTAGTGGTAGACCTCGTAGCGGGGAGGGAGTCTGTGGACACGGTAACCGTAGTAGTGGTGGCCGTGATCGTAGAACCTGTGGGGCCTGTTGTAGTCGATATGGCCGCGGTATGCCGGAGGTACTCTGTGGGAACCGGTGCTGCTGGTGACCCTCCTGCCCTCCTGGCTGGGAGAGGCGTTACGGGTTGCAGCCGAAGGTTTCACGCTCGAACTGCTGCCTGCCTGCCTTGTCACGGCACCTGCACTGCGGGGCGCAGCCCTGGTAGCCCTGGTAGTGGAAGTCCCGCGCGAAGCGGAGGTTGCCCTACGGGTAGGCGTCGTGGTGGTTGTGGTAGTAGACCTCGTAGTCGTGGTCGTACTGCGGGTGGCAGTTGCCCTGCGGGGCTGAGCCGTGCTTGTCGAAGACGAGCTGCGGGTAGCGCTGGTGCTTCTCTGAGGAGTAGCGGTAGTGCTGCGGGTGGCGCTGGTGCTTCTCTGAGGAGTCGCGGTAGTGCTGCGGGTAGCTGAAGATGAGCTGCGGGTAGCGCTGGTGCTTCTCTGAGGAGTAGCGGTAGTGCTGCGGGTTACCGAAGAGGAGCTGCGGGTAGCGCTGGTGCTGCGCTGCTTCGAACTGCTGGAAGATGACCTGACGGCCGAACTTCTCGAAGACGAAGAAGAGCTGCTGCGGGAAACCGACGTGCTTCTCGACGAAGAAGAACTGCTGCGGGAAGCGGATGAGCTTCTCGAAGATGACGATGATGACGAACTGCGGGTTGCGGTTGTCGATCTGGAGCTTCCTCCCGAGCGGGTCTGCGCGGTGGCGGGAACCTGGAATGCAAGCGCGCCGGCGAGGAGAGCTGCGAGTGTAAGCTTAAACAGTTTCATAATACTATGGTTTTTGCTGTCCCCAGGTGAGGTCGATCGCCCGGCGGACATTGGTTAATATTTCAATCGTCAGGCCTCTGTAGGCCGGAGGGTTAGGGTTAGCAAGTATCTCTGTTCGCCTTCTGATTACTGCTTCCCGGACTTCTTCATCGGGCATGTCAGCCGTAAGCTGCTCTGACATCGTACTCAGAAGGTAGTTTTCGATACCGATATGGTTACTTGCACGAATCGTGCCATCCTCCACCGTGAAGCGGATCGAGCCGGCGAAGCGCATGGGTTCGGGGCCATGGATGATGAAGGAAGCGGGGGCGAAGACCGTGCTGCGGGTGACGCTGTCGAAGTACAGTTCGTCGTAAAGGGCGCCGCCGTAGTCGATGCGGCCGTCCTTGAGGCTGACGCGCTGCGGGCCCGCACCGTCGGAGATCATCTCGAAGACTATCTCGTCGCCTTCGGCGATGGGCACGTCCACCTTCGGCTGATGGCGGGTCATGCGCCATGCGACCATCCGCTCGTCTTCGGCCGAGATGCACACTTCGTCCAGCATCTGAGCGAGCAGCTCGCCCGTGAGCTTGTCGTAGTCTTCCCGACGCGGGCAAACGAACATTCCGGCCATGTCGGCGGCGCCGGGGGTCATGGTCAGATGGTCGGGGCCGTCGCTGAAGTAGTGGTGGGAGCGGAGTTCGCCCCTGAGGACCACGAAGCAGCGGTACTCGCTGCCGTAGCAGTATGCGAAGAGATTGAGGCGCGGCTCAGGCTCGCCTTCGGCCATGGGGGCGCAGTCAACGAGCTGGTAGAAGAGCTTTGCCAGCGACTTGGGGGTATCCGAACGCAGGGCGTAGACCCCGCGGCAGAAGTGCGGGAAATGGTAGAGCTTGGCATCCTGCCCGGTAGCGAGCGGCTCCTGGCCTTCGTCGAGCCAACGGTCGATGGCGTTCTGCAGCGGCAGCATCCCGACTGGGATGGCCTGGTAGTGCATGTGGTCGGGGGCGGAAGCTCCGCTGAACGGGCCGTTGTAGAAAACGAGGTAGTCGGGGTACTTACGGGCGAAGTCCATGATGTCCACGAAGTTGTGCCAGACGGACTGGGCTACGTGGATGTCGCGCGCGATCACCAGATGGTTGGGGAAGATCGGGTAGGGGTTGACCTGGACGTTGTAGCGGCGGCCCTTGCGCCCGTCGAACTTGATGTGGAACTGCTCCTTGGGGCGGTTGGGCACACAGAGGAAGCAGGGGCGGGCGGCAATGGACGCCTCGTCGACCTTGGCTGTGGTGGAGATTATACGGCAGGGGTTGTGCTGGGCCTTGACGGAGATGCCTCCGACGGTGAGGTCCTTGACTTCGGCAGCCTTGAGGGCTCGGAAATTGGCGGATGCAAGCGGCCAGACCGAGAGCTGGTCCTGGATGAATTTGGTCAGTTCGTCGGTCATAGCAGCGCAAGTATTTTGTCCTTGTAGAGGACGTATTCGTTTTCGAATTCGGGGGTGAAGACGCCTTTGCCGAGATTGGCTTCGATTTCCTCCTGGGGCCAGTAGCGGCCTTCCGAGACTTCGTAGTTGTCCGGATGGAGATCGAATGAGCCTACGGCCACATAGAGGCCTATCATCTCGCGGTCATTGTCGGTCTCGTAGATATAGTTGTCGAGGTACTGGGGGTTGAAGTCGTAGAAGCCGAGTTCTTCCCCGGCCTCGCGGATCAGCGCCTCCTGGTAGAGTTCGCCGTAGGTAACATGACCCCCGACGGCTGTGTCCCAGAGGCCGGGGAAGGTCTCCTTCGCGAGGCTGCGGTGCTGCAGGAAAAAGCGCGAATAGCGATCCACGATCTGCAGGTGCACCACGGGATGGAGAGGGGC
Source organism: uncultured Bacteroidales bacterium (assembly GCA_946546175.1). Classification (GTDB taxonomy): domain Bacteria; phylum Bacteroidota; class Bacteroidia; order Bacteroidales; family UBA932; genus Cryptobacteroides. The sequence goes on along the minus strand of CAMNNY010000161.1, from coordinate 5 downwards.
GGGGG
>CAMNNY010000160.1 GCA_946546175.1 uncultured Bacteroidales bacterium | reverse complement strand
CATTCAAAAAACTGATAGGCGGGATACTCGCCGCGGATGTCCTGTCCGTCGCAATTGCCATAGACGCCCACCACGGGCTTCCAGTCTGATATCTTGTGGGTAAATTCCACTCCGGCACCCCAGTCTCCGGCATGCCATATCTGGTCGCACGGCTCCAGAAAATCCTGGAACTCCTTGTCCCACACTCCGTGAGTGTCGCTGATCAATCCTACGAACATCGCAACTTCAAAGATACAAAACTTTTCACGTTCTCAGTCTCCCCTCCTCCCGGCATTCTCCAGGGTTGCGGAGGCGTTTCACTATGCGCGGCGGCATTTTGCGCCGTTTTGCCGCCATTTCGGCGCATTTCACTCCGCGAGGCGGCATTTCGCGCCATTTTGCCGCCATTTCGGCGCATTTCACTCGACGCGGCGGCATTTTGCGCCGTTTTGCCGCCATTTCGGCGCATTTCACTAGGCGCGGCGGCATTTTGCGCCGTTTTGCCGCCGTTTTGGCGCATTTCACTCCGCGAGGCGGCATTTTGCGCCATTTTGCCGCCGTTTCGGCGCATTTCACTCGGCGCGGCGGCATTTTGCGCCTTTTTGCCGCCGTTTCGGCGCATTTCACTCGACGCGGCGGCATTTTGCGCCATTTTGCCGCCGTTTCGGCGCAAATCCACCGCGAGCCGAGGCTGGCGGCTAGATGTATTTGTAGTAGAGGGCGGCGGCGGAGGCGAGGGCGGCGGTTTCCGTGCGGAGGCGCGAGGCGCCGAGGTGCACGGGCTTGAAGCCGGCCTTCATGGCAGCCGCGACCTCGCGGGGCGAGAAGTCGCCTTCGGGGCCGATCAGAACCACAACGTCGCGCTGGCTTGAAGCCTCGAGTGCCTCGCGGATGGAGAGTTTCTCTCCCTCGAAGCAGTAGGCGATGAGTTTGAGCGGCTCGCCGCCGTCGGCAGAAGCGCCACCGAGGGGAAGGGCACCAGAGCCAGAAACGGAAGCAGCGCCAGAAACGGGAGCAGAAGCGCCGGAGGCGAAGGAGGCGATGAAGTCCATAACGGACAACGGCTGGGCGACGACAGGTACGGCCGCCTTCAGGGACTGCTTGGCCGCGCTCAGGACGATGCGCTCAAGGCGCTCGGTCTTGCAGACCTTGCGCTCGGAGCGCTCCCCGATCACCGGAACAATGGCATCGACACCGAACTCGGTGGCTTTTTCCGCCATCCACTCATAACGGTCCATGTTCTTGGTAGGACAGACGGCAAGGGTCAGGCGGTAGGGATGCCCCCCGAAGCCGGGCTCACGGCGGACGACTGTCGCCACGGCCTCCTTGGGCGACGCGTCATCGAGCCGGCACCATAGCAGCGTTCCGGCGCCGTCCATCACGGCGATCTCGTCGCCTTCGCGGTGACGCAGCACCTTCACGCAGTGCGCCGACTCCTCGGGGTTCAGGCGGATGGTAGTGCCGTCGATGTCTTTCGAATAAAATATTTCCATTGTAAAGATGCCCGATCAGGTCGGACATGACTAAAGGGCATAACTAAAGGGCATGATAAAGGGCATGACTAAAGGGCGTGACTTAGTACTGCCCGTATTCGTTGAACAGAGTTCCTTTCTTCTTCCAGTAGCGGATCATCAGCCAGCCGAAGAGCATGCCGCCGAGGTGGGCGAAATGGGCGACGCCGTCGGCAACGCCGCGGATACCCACGAAGAGTTCGATTACTCCGAATATGATCACCCATGTCATCGCCTTCATCGAGATCGGAGGGAAGATAAGGGTGAGGCGGTTCTGCGGATACAAGAGCGCATAACTCATCAGCAGACCGTAGATAGCACCCGAAGCGCCCACGGTCGGGGTGAGTTTGAGCCGCGCGTAAGACTGCCCTGCTGAGAGCACTCCTTCAGCCATCTGATTCTCGAAATAGAGGCACTCAAGATACATGGTCCCGAAGTGGAGCGCCACGGCTCCAAGTCCGGCCACGAAATAGAGTATCAGCATCTTGCGCGAGCCGATAGTCTGCTCAACTGCCGACCCGAACATGATCAGAGCCCACATATTGAAGAAGATATGGGCCCACCCTCCGTGCATGAACATGTGGGTGATGAGCTGCCACCAATGGAAATAGTGCGAAGTCGGGTAAAAAAGCGCGAACGTGGTCATCATAAAGTCCTTGTTGAGAAGGTAAGCCACGAACACGAGTACGTTGACGAAGAAAAGATTCCTCGTCACGGTAGGTATGCGGGAGAAAAATCCCCCCTGCTGCTGGTAATAAGCCATTAACTAAAACGTTTTTCAATTTCTTCCGCGCCCACGATGCTCGTAATCCTCTGCCCGGAGGGCGTCAGGTCGGCATTGCTGGTAGCAAAAAGCTCGTCCAGAAGCTGCTGCGCTTCAGAAGGCGATTTCAACGGCTGGTATCGGGCCGCGCCCGTCCGTGCGAACCTTTGTGCGAGAGCGGACTGCATCATCTGCGGAAGGCTGCTGTGTGCGCCTTCCTCCTCCAGAATCTGCAACAACTCTGCCACCGTGTCCCTCACTGACATTTCGTCAGAGTCCCACCCCTCGGGCATGGCGTTCACGCTCACCGAATCGGTCGAGAACGGCACTATGTCGAAGCCCAGGCTCTCGAGGATGGAAGCGTATTCGACGAAGGTCGGTACATGGGCAGCACCCACCTGTACCTCCACTGGGAAGAGCGAAATGCGCCCTACCGGCGACTCTGCCTGAAGGGCTCGGAGCATCTTCTCATAAAGAATCCGGGTCAGCGCCCTGCGAACATGCACGAGCAGCACTCCGGAGGCCACTGGAGTAAGCACATACTTCCCTCCTGCCACTATCATCGATTTCGAAGCCTGCACGGTCTTCTCCTCGAAGAGAGCGCCATAATTGTCTCCGCCCGAAACGAACTTCCTGGTGTCGTAAGACCCGCCCGAAGGAGCGGGACCCGAGCCGAAGTCGGGCACATAGCCGCTGTCCGGTGCAGGATCGAAGGGGTTGTAAGACGGATCAAAATCGACCGACGGGGCTATTTCGGAATTTTTGTACTCCGAAAAACTGCGCGAAATCTGCGGCATCTCCACCGCCCCCTCCGTGTCGAAATCGATCGACGCGCCGAAACTGTTGCGTCCGAGAGTCTCACGGATTCCGGCGAAGAGCGTCTGGAAGATCACGCTGTCCTCTTCGAACTTTATTTCCGTTTTGGTCGGGCTGATATTCACATCGACCGCCGAAGGATCGACGCTCAGATACAGAAAGTACGAAGGAGTAACACCGTCGGGCACCATTTCGGCATAAGCGTTCATCACCGCCTTGTGGAAGTAAGGGCTGCGGAAGTAGCGGCCGTTGACGAAGAAATACTGGTTGCCGAGAGTCTTGCGTGCATCTTCCGGCCTGCCTATGAAGCCACTGACCGACACCAGCGAGGTGTTAATCTCTACGTCGACCAGTTCGCCTGTGATACCTGCCCCAAGAAGATCCTGAATACGGTACTTGAGCGACTTGGCGGCCTTGAGCACGTGGATGTCGCGACCGTTGTGGGTCAGGGTAAAGGCTACGTCGGGGCGGGTCAGCGCCACATGGGTAAACTCGTCGACTATGTGCCTGAACTCCACGTTGTCCGACTTCAGAAACTTCCTGCGGGCCGGCGTGTTGTAGAAAAGGTTGCGCACTGCGATGCTCGTGCCCACAGGGGCTGCGCATTCGCTCACCGACATCTCGCCGTAGCTGCCGATCTCCACCTGAGTGGCCGTTTCGTCCTGAGGACGGCGGGTCTTAAGGGTGATCTGCGCAACCGCGGCTATCGAGGCAAGCGCTTCACCTCGGAAACCGAAGGTCAGGATATGTTCGAGGTCGGAGGCTTCCGCAATCTTGGAGGTCGCGTGGCGCTCGAAGCACAGCTGCGCATCGGCGGAGTCCATGCCCGAGCCGTTGTCGATGACCCTGATCAGAGTGCGGCCGGCATCCGTAACGGCGACCGTCACCTGCGTAGCTCCCGCATCAAGGGAATTTTCCATCAATTCCTTGACTACGGACGCCGGACGGCCTACCACCTCACCGGCGGCTATCATGTTCGCGATCTGCGAAGGAAGTACCTGAAGTTTGCCCATTGCGCGTTATCCTCTGATTATTTTGATCTGCCCGTCGAGGCCGACCTTGATTATCTGGCTGGCCTTGCCCGTGCTGCCTTTCTCGAGCGAAGGCTCCACGATGTAATCTGCCGCAGCCTTTATCTCTTCCGGGATGTCCGCAAAGGTCTTGGGAGAGGGCTCGCCGGAGACATTGGCCGAAGTCGAAATCACAGGCCTGCCCAGCCTTCGGCAAAGATCGACGCAGTCGTCATTAAGCGGGATGCGTATGCCCACCGACCCGTCTTCGGCCACAGCATTGGGCGCAAGCCCTACTGCCTCGGGGTAGATGATGGTCATCGGCGCATCATTGACCTCAACGAGCTGGATGGCCATTTCGGGTATCTCCTTGACATAACGTGCGATCATATCGAGGTCGGCGGCGAGCACGACGAGTGACTTGGCTTCGTCGCGGCGCTTGATGTCGAAAATCCTGGCTACCGCCTTGGGATTGGTAGCATCACACCCCAG
>CAMNNY010000159.1 GCA_946546175.1 uncultured Bacteroidales bacterium | reverse complement strand
CCCTTCTTGTCGAGCACCAGGCCGTTGGAGATCACGCGCTTGTAGGCGGGAGTGCCGCTGACCATGGTGTGGATGGCATGAAGGGTATAGAACCAGCCGCGCGTCTGGTCGACGCCTTCGGCGATGAAGTCGGCAGTACTGCCGAAATCCGGGGTGTGGAGCCCGCGAAGGCCGGTCTGGGCATAGGGCATGGCGCCGCTGTCGAACCAGACGTCGATAAGGTCGGTCTCCCTCTTCATCTTCTTGCCGCTGGGGCTTACGAGGAAGATATTGTCGACATAAGGACGGTGGAGGTCGATCTTGTCGTAGTTGGCCTTCGACATGTCTTCGGGGTCAAAGCCCTTTGCACGGAGCGGATTCTCCGTCATGAAACCGGCTTCGACAGCCTTGTCGATTTCGTTATACAGTTCTTTGACGGAACCAATGCAGAGCTCTTCCCTGCCGTCTTCGGTACGCCATACGGGAAGCGGGGTGCCCCAGTAGCGGCTGCGGCTGAGATTCCAGTCCTGGATGTTCTCGAGCCACTTGCCGAAACGGCCGGTACCGGTAGCTTCGGGCTTCCACTCGATGCTCTCGTTGAGCTTCATCATCTGCTCGCGCACTGCCGATGCCTTGATGAACCAGCTGTTGAGCGGGTAGTAAAGCACGGGCTTGTCCGTACGCCAGCAGTGGGGATAGGAGTGGACATGCTTCTCGATGCGGAAGGCTTTGTTCTCCTGTTTCATGTAGACGCAGAGGTCCACGTCAAGGGTAGGCGTCTCGGGTGTGGCCTCAGGGTCGTATGCGTTCTTGACGAAGCGGCCCGCCCAGGGCTTGTAGAGCTCCACATTGACGCAATCCTTGACGTACTGCGGATCGAGGTCTTCGAGGCGCACGAAACGGCCCTTGGTGTCGACCTGCGCCTGCGGATTGCCGTCGCGGTCGGTCACATAGAGCGCAGGCACGCCGGCCTCCTTGGAGACACGGGCGTCGTCGGCGCCGAAGGTTCCGGCTATATGGACTATGCCCGTACCTTCTTCGGTAGTGACGTAGTCGCCGAGGATGACGCGGAAGGCACCTTCGCCGGGGTTGAACCACGGCAGAAGCTGCTCGTAGCGCATGCCTTCGAGCTCTTTTCCGCTGATGGTGCCGGGAAGCACCTCGAAGGGAGTCTTGCCGTCGAACCATGCGGGGACGAGGTCCTTGGCGAGGATGTAAGTGGCGGGAATGCCGGTATAGGGATTGGCGCTGCGAACCTTCACATATTCGATCCTGGGGCCTACGCACAGGGCGCAGTTGCTCGGGAGAGTCCAGGGGGTAGTAGTCCAGGCGAGGAAGTAAAGCTCGTCTTCGCCGACCACCTTGAACTGGACGCAGCAGGTAGTGTCCTTGACGTCGCGGTAGCAGCCGGGCTGGTTAAGCTCGTGGGTGCTGAGGCCGGTACCGGCGGCGGGGCTGTAGGGCTGGATGGACTTGCCCTTGTAGAGCAGGCCCTTGCCGTAGATATCCTTCAGAAGATACCAGAGGGTCTCGATATAGCGGTTGTCGTAGGTGATGTACGGATCGTCCATGTCGACCCAGTAGCCGATGCGCTCGGTAAGGTTGCGCCACTCGGCGGTGTACTTCATAACCTCCTCTCGGCAGGTTTTGTTGTACTCCTCTACGCTTATCTTGGTTCCGATGTCTTCCTTGGTGATGCCGAGCTTTTTCTCAACTCCGAGCTCGACCGGCAGGCCGTGGGTGTCCCAGCCGGCACGGCGGCGCACCTTGAAGCCGCTCTGCGTCTTGTAGCGGCAGACGGCGTCTTTGATGCTGCGGGCCATGACGTGGTGGATACCGGGCATGCCGTTGGCGCTGGGCGGGCCTTCGAAGAAGATAAACTCGGGAGCACCCTCCCTGAGTTCGAGAGACCTCTCGAACGCCTTGTTCTTCTTCCACCTTTCCAACACCTCGGCCGAAGCCGCCACAAGGTCCAAACCCTTATATTCTTTAAATGTCATTTTTTTTAGCTAATTTTGAGCCTACAAATTTACTAAAAATAGAGGCCAAATACAAATTCATAATATGAGCGTACTGGACATCATTCTGCTCGTGATTTTCGTCCCTGCCATCATAAGGGGCATCAGCAAGGGTTTCATCGAGCAGCTTATCGCACTGCTGTCGATTTTCCTGAGCGCATATCTTGCCTATCTCTTTGCCGACAAGGTCGGAGAATGGCTCTCGCAGTTTATCACATTCAGCTCTCCGTCAGTGCTGTATATCGTCTCGTTCGTGGTCGTGATCATCCTCTGCGTACTCGTGCTGAACCTTCTTGCGAAGCTTCTGTCCAAGGTGCTCGAAGCTGTCTCGCTCGGCTGGCTCAACCGCATCCTCGGATTTGTACTGGCCATCCTCAATACGGCTCTCGTGGTCGGGCTGCTCTTCGTGGTCTTCGGCGACCTCAACGAGAAGTATTTCCACCTCTCAACGCAGTTCATGGAGGACTCGGTAATCTACGGCTGGATCAGCAAACTCACCGATGCAGTCTTCCCCTACCTCGAGACCCTTTTCACAAAAATCAGCAATGGCATCCAAGAACTCTAAAATTATACTCATAGAAACTTCGACCTCCCTTTGCTCCGCAGCTATCTGCGAAGACGGGGTCGTGACAGCATATCGCGAGAGCGCCGGCGGGCGCGAACACGCCTCGCTCACGGCAGTCTTCGTGCAGCAGGTGCTCGAGGAGCGCGCGCTGCACGTGCGTGACTGCTCGGCAGTGTGCGTGAGCGCCGGCCCGGGCTCTTACACCGGACTCCGGGTGGGTTCATCCACGGCCAAGGGATTGTGCTTCGGCGCCGGCATCCCACTGATCTCGGTCAGCACTCCGGACATCCTCGTCTGGAAAGCTATAGGCGAAGGGCTAGTCCCCGAGGGCTGCACGGCCATCGTCCCGATGATCGATGCCCGCAGGATGGAAGTCTACACGGCAATCTACAGCCCGCTGGGCACACGCCTCACCGAGGTTGGCCCACAGGTGATCGACCAGGACTCCTTCGCTTCACTCAGGGGCGGCAATGTCCTGTACATAGGCGACGGCGCCGCCAAATGCGAGGGCATCCTCGAAGGCACATTCGTGCAGTGCTGCCCCGACGCCCGCAGCATGGCCCCGCTTGCAACAAAAAAGTTCGAAGCCGGCGAGTTTGAGAACACCGCCTACTTCGAACCTTTCTATCTCAAGGATTTTGTCGCTACGGTTTCGCGGAAGAAACTGTGGTAGTGCTATTTCAGTAATTTAACGAGCTCTTTTCGCAGTGCCTGCTCCCCGGCGAGGGTAGCTGAGGAGATTTCGCCGTCTGCGATGAGGATGGTGCTGGGGAGCGACTGGACGTTGTAGAGCCGGACGGCGCCGCTTGCGGCACCCTGGCCGTCGCATACATTGATCCAGGGAAGTTTCTGATTGCGAACGACCGAAGCCCAAAGGGCCTTGTCGGTGGAAACGCAGACAGAGTAGATCTCAAGTCCCTTGGAGTGGTACTGCTCGTAGAGAGGCATGAGCACATCAAGGTTGAAGAGCTTCTGCTCGGCATCGGCCACATCCCAGAAATGCAGAAGTACTGCCTTTGAATCCACTCCCGAAAGGGCCACCTTCTGAGCGTTGACATCGGGAAGAGCGATATCGGGGAAGCCTGCCTGCTGCGCATTGCGGATGGCATTCTCGAGCTCCATGTTGTTCTTGCGGCGTTTCGCTTCCTGCTCGAGGGCCTTGACGTACTTGGAGTCGGGGTAGACTGTCTTGAGCGAATCGGCAGTGTTAGCAAAAATGATGGCATCGGTGCTCTGGCTGAAAAGAGGCAGCCCGGGGGCTATGTTCTGGTAGAGGAGAGGAACTACAGCGAGAGACTTGGGGTGTCCGACGACATAGGCAAGCCGGCCGCGATAATACCTCACATAAATCCCCGCGGCCTCGCCCGGAGCGGCGGCATTGACTTCACGGACGAAGTCGGCATAGGCCTTCTCGATGCCGGCAAGCTCGGCGGAGCCTTCCGAACCTTCGACGGAGTAGTTGCCGAGGGTATCTGCCTCGATGACGGCATTTTCACCGGCCTCCAGCAGAAGCGCGGCGAGACGGGTGTTACCTTTATAGATATAGAAGAACTCAGGCTGGCCCTTCTTCACGTCTACCTTGTAACTGAATTTGCCGGCCGCATCGGTCTTCACGGAGTCGAGAAGCTCGGAAGAACTGACATTTAGCCTGTGGATGGCGAGACTGGTCTTGGGGGCTTCGGGCACGCTCATAGTGATCTGAGTCTTGGGCGAGCACGAAGCAAATAGCGCCAGGACGGCACCCAGCGCAAGGATTCTACAATTTCTCATATTCGGCGAGGATTGCGGCGGCGATTTCCGCCTTTCTTTCGTCTGATACCACCGGGCGCTGCTTACGGAAGTCGAGATCTCCCTCGGTCTGAAGCGGCACGAGGTGGATATGGGTATGGGGAACCTCCATGCCGAGTACGGCAACGCCTACCCTCTTGCAGGGCACTGCGGCCTTCAGAGCCACGGCGACCTTGCGGGCAAAGGCCCAAAGGCCTTCGTAGGTCTTGGGGTCGAGATTGAAGATATAGTCGTCCTCAACGTTCTTGGGGATGACGAGGGTATGGCCCTCAGCGAGAGGGTTGATATCGAGGAAAGCGTAGAAGTCTTCGCTTTCTGCAACCTTGTAGGAAGGTATCTCGCCCTTGGCGATGCGGGTGAAGATTGTCATCAGAGCGTAATTTCGAGGATCTTGAACTTGATGGTGCCGGCGGGGACGGTAGCCTCAACTATCTCCCCTACTCCGTGGCCGATGAGGGCCTTGGCAATAGGAGTGTTAGCCGAGAGCTTGCCCTTGGAGAAATCTGCTTCCGACTCTCCGACGATGGAGAATTTCATCTTGGCTTTGGCGTTGAGATTCTCCACGGTGACGGTGGTAAGCATCTGGACCTTGTCTGCGGAAAGCTGAGAAGCGTCGAGGACCTTGGCGTTTGCAATCATGTTCTTGAGGTTGCCGATCTTGAGCTCGAGAAGGCCCTGGGCCTCGCGGGCCGATTCGTACTCGGCATTCTCGGAGAGGTCGCCCTTCTCGCGTGCTTCGGCGATGGCCGCGGCGATGACCGGGCGCTGTGCGAGGGCGTCTGCAAGTTCTTTCTTAAGGTTCTCGAGTCCTTCCTGACTCATGTAGTGTACTTCTGCCATAGTATGTGCGTGGTTTATTGTCAATTAAAAGAGAGTTCCGCCTTGCGGCAGAACCCCTTGGTTGTTACTGCAAATATAAGAATTTTTGGATTATTTCAGTCCTTCTTCGTATTTGGGTTTCATGATTGCCTCGTAGACAACGAGCTTCTTGAGCTCCTTGCGGCGGGCTTTTTTGTCTTCCTTCTGCACGAGATCACTCAAGACCTCGGGAACTTTTTTCTTCTTTTCCATACTTACAGTGCTCTGTATTTGCGGCCGTACTCGAGCTGCTGGCCAAGGAAATCGTCGGGATACTCGACCTTGTAGTCGACGATCTTGCCGGCGCGCTTGACGGGCACGATTTCCGGGTTGATGAAGCCGCCGTAGGGCTTGAGGTTAAGCGCTTCGTAGCGAGCCCTTACTTCCTTGTGGAGTTCGGGATCGATGTGGACTGCGTAAGTCTCGATAAGGTACTTGCCCGCCTTGTAGTCGCCTTCGCTCTTGATGCGCTGGATCTCGGCGAGAAGTTCGGCGAAGAGGTCGCGGAGTTTCTCGTAGTCGTTCACCACGAAGTAGGTCTTGCCGTCGCGCACCTTCTTCTCGATCACATTGTCCTTTGCTCCCTTCTCGTAGCACCACTGGGCGATGAGCTTGCGGTTCTGCATGTGGGCTTCGGTGTTGGGACGGCCGAGTTCGACGCGTGTGAACTGGGTGAAAAGTCCGTTGCGGATGTAGCTCGAATACTCAGCCTTGTAGGCCTCCATGTCGGGCATGATGCCGAGCTCGACCATCTTGGGATCGGCCGTGTAGTAGAGGCCGAAGAGGTCGGCACGGGCTTCTTCGAGTGCGGAGGCATATTCGCCCATGGCGGTAGTGCTTACACCAGGGAGGAGCTGGCCGGAACCATGGCCGAGGCATTCGTGGAGGTCGGTATGGACCTCGTCTGCCCACTGGCCATACTTACGGACGAGGGCCTTCTCGGCGTCGTCCCATGCGAACTCGTCGAGCATATTCTTGGGCGACTCCTGTGCGGCATAGTCATAAGCGTGGGTGATGTTGGCTATGGTCACGCTCTTGCTGCCGTGCTCCTTGCGGATCCAGTCGGCGTTGGGGAGGTTGATTCCGATAGGGGTCGAAGGGTAGCTGTCGCCGGCAAGGCAGACTGCGTTGATAACCTTGGCACTGATGCCCTTGACCTTCTCCTTACGGAAGCGGGGATCGACGGGAGAGTTGCTTTCGAACCACTGCGCGTTCTTCGAGAGGATCTCGGTACGGCGCGAAGCCTCGGCGTCCTTGATATTGACATAACCCTCCCAGCTGCCCTTACGGCCGAGCGGGTCGTTATAATCCTCGATGAAGCCGTTGATGAAGTCGACTGTGCCGAGAGTGTCCTTGACCCACTCGATATTGAACTCGTCCCAGACATGGAGATCGCCGGTCTCGTAGTACTTTACGAGGAGTTTCAGGGCATTCTTCTGAATGTCGTTCTCCGCGACCTCTGCGGCCTTCGAGAGCTCCTCGCAGATATGGCTGATGGCTCCGTCGTAGATGCCGCCCTTCTTCCAGGGAAGCTCGACTATCTTGCCGTCCTGCTTAACCACCTTGGTATTGAGGCCGTAAGCGATGGGATGAGGATCGCCCTCGACCTCAATGCTCTTGTAATAGTTTTCGACCTCCTCGCGGGTGACTCCGTCGTAGAAATTGACGGCCGAGAGTTTCACGATGTCGCCCTTCTGAGCATTGGAGCGGCGCTGCTGGCCGGTAGTGGTGTCGTAGACATATTCGGCTATGCACTTGTCGGCTCCCACCGCCTCGAGAAGGCCCTCGAAGTAAGGTCTGCCACACTCGGGGAAGAACTTATCTTCGGCGTAGTGGTGGTGGACACCATTGGAGAAGAACACCCTCTTGGCGTAGACCACGAAGGCATCCCAGTCGGCGCCTTCGCGCTCACCCTTGTAGTTTTCGAGAATATTCTCGAGGGCGTGCCTCAGGGCTATGTTGCCTGCTGAGTTCTGGTCCCAGAGGATGTCGCGGCCCCACTTGGCTGCTTCTGCGAGATGATATGCGTATTCTTTCTGCTGAAGGCTGAGGTTTTCCCATCCTGGGATAGTGTACCTCATCACCTTGAGGTCTGCAAATTCGTCGACGAGATAGCGGAATCCCTCGACCTTGTCGTTCTTAACTGTGCAAGAAATCATAGTAAGTGCTGCCCCAAGGCAGAGTGCGATTTTTGTTCTCATATTGCAAATATCGTATTTTTCGTCAGTAAAATGGCCGATTTACTGACCAAATGGTGGGCCGGAGGGCAATCCGTCAGTAAAATGGCCGATTTACTGACCAAATGGTGGTCCGGAGGTTAATCCGTCAGTAAAATGGCCGATTTACTGACGGATAATGGCGAGAGCCGCGATGCGGTCGCGCTCCAACTGCTTCTTCAATTCGTCGAACGACCCGAAACGGATCTCGTCGCGGATGCGATCCACGAAGGTCACGGTGATATCCTGCCCGTAGATCTCACCGGAGAAATCGAAGATATTGGTCTCGATCTTCTCGTTGCGGTCGATATTGGTCATGCCCCACATCGTGCGGCCGTCGACTTCGACCCTGCTCAGATAGGCCCCCACCGCAGGAAGGCATTTCAGAGGCTCGCGCAGTTTCATGTTCGCCGTCGGGAAACCGATCGTCCGGCCCATGCGGTTGCCGCCGACCACCACCCCGCTCAGCGCATAATCGTAGCCGAGCATCGCATTCGCGGCATCCACCTTTCCCGCTGCCAAAGACTTGCGGATTACAGTTGAAGAGATATACACTTGAGCCGGCCGGACGTCTGATGACGCAGAGGGCAAGGAGGGCTCACCCCAGGAAAACTGTGCCACCCTCGGCCTTATTTCTACGGGGGACACCCCCGAAACCCCTAGCGGCCTTTCTCCCTTTCCGTATTTGTCTTCGCCAAATACCCGGGTCGGCCGGGCGTCTGATGACGCCTTACTACCCACCACACAAGCAGGAACTATTTCCACTTCAGTACATAGGCCTTCAGCCAGCGCCGCAATCTGCTCCGTCGAGAGCCCGTCGGAGCCGAAACGGTTGTCGTAGCCGAGGACGATGGAGGTGACACCATAGTCGCGACGGAGCATTTCGAGATACTCGCGGGCGGTAAGCGCCGCAAACTCGCGGGTGAAGGGTATAACCTCGACTCTGTCCACCCCGAGAGCAAGAAGCTTCGAGCGCTTCTCCTCGAGTGAGGTCAAAAGCCTGAGATCGCGCGGATCCTTGCCAAGGACCACTCGAGGGTGGGGCCAGAACGTGATAACGAGACTTTGCTCGTCCCGCTCATGCGCGGTCTTGAGCAAAGTCTCTATCACTGCACGGTGCCCCAAATGGACTCCGTCGAAAAAACCTGTCGCGGCTACAGCCATCTGACGATAGGGAAATCCTGACGGTGAGGCAGAAGGTCGTTCTTAGGATAGATACGGGTACCTACCTGATACATACCTGTCCTCTCAGGGAGTACGGTCACACGGAAAGTGGCAACGCCATTTTCAACACCGACCAGCTCGAAAGGAGCGACTTCCTGGATATGGAGGGCGCCCTTCTTGTCGGTAGACGTGAAGAGCATCTCCACCCCGATATCTTCCGGCTTGATGCGGCCGAGGTCGATCTGCACCTCGCTGATGAGCTTATTGTCCTGCGAAAGCACGTAGGAAGCTCCGGGCTGGGTGTAGGAGACGATGCGCATATTGTTCCACTCGTCGGTCATGAACTTTTTCCAGTCCGCAATTTCGCGGGCGATTACCGCACCGTTGGCTGCAAGCTTGCCATAGCGCTCGCTCTGGGGGATATAGTACTGGTTGCAGTAGTCCGTGAGCATGCGGTTGGTCGTGAAATTGGACGCGACCTTGGCGATGGTGTTCTTGATGTAGCCGATCCACTTGACCGGGAGACCGGTCTTGGAGTCGGTGTCGTAGTAGTCGGGAGCGATTTCGTTCTCGATGGTGGCGTAGATAGTCGCAGCGTCGAGTTCGTTCTGGTAGTTCTGGTCGTCGTAGGTACGCTCCTGAGGGAGTGCCCAGCCGGCGTCTTTCTGATAGCCTTCGACCCACCAGCCGTCGAGCACGGAGAAGTGCATGACGCCGTTCATCGCGGCCTTCTCGCCGGAAGTACCGGATGCCTCAAGCGGACGGGTAGGGTTGTTCATCCAGACGTCGACGCCCTGGACGAGCCTCTTGGCGAGGGTGATGTCGTAGCCGGGGACGAAGACGATCTTGCCGATGAAGCGGGGATCCTTGCTGATGTCGACGATCTGCTTGATGAGGTCCTGACCGGCGCCGTCGGCAGGATGGGCCTTGCCGGCGAAGATGAACTGGACAGGACACTTGGGGTTGTTGACGATGGCGTCGAGCCTGTCGAGGTCGCGGAAGAGGAGCGTCGCTCTCTTGTAGGTGGCGAAACGGCGGGCGAAACCGATCGTGAGCACGTCGTCACGGAGTGTCTCCTTGATGGTGACGATCTGGCCGGGGGTATAGTGGGCGCTGAGCGCGGGATCCGAGAGACGGTCGCAGACCGACTTGATGAGCTCGGACTTGACTATCTTCCTTACATTCCAGATATCCTGGTCGGAGACGTTGTAGATACCGTCGAAGCAGCTCTTGTCGTAGTGGCTGGTCTTGAACTGATCGCCGAAGACCTTGGCGTGGAGCGCTTTCCACTCCTTGGAGGCCCAGGTCGGGTAGTGTACGCCGTTGGTGACATAGCTGATGTAGAGTTCTTCGGGAAGATAGCCGGGATACATCGGGGCGAAGATATCCTGGCTGACCTTGCCGTGGAGCATCGACACACCGTTGACGTTCTGGCTCATAGAGGCGGCGAGGGTGCTCATCGAGAACTTCTCGTCGTGGTTGTCGGGGTTGATCTTGCCAAGCGCCATGAACTGCCTCCAGTCGAGGCCGAAACGCTGGGGATAGTGGCCGAGATAGCGGCCGAGCATGTCCTCAGGGAATGCGTCGTGGCCTGCAGGCACGGGGGTATGGGTCGTGTAGAGGGACGAAGCGCGGCAGAGTTCCATCGCCTCGCCGAAGGCGTGGTGGCCTTCCTGCATGAATTCGCGAAGCCTCTCGAGGCCTGCGAAGGCTGCATGGCCCTCATTGTAGTGGTACACGGTGGGGTTGAGTCCGAGGGCGCGGAGGGCGCGTACGCCGCCGATGCCCAGAAGGATCTCCTGCTTGAGACGGTTCTCCCAGTCGCCACCGTAGAGCTGATGGGTGATCGAGCGGTCCTCGGGGGAGTTGGCCTCGAAGTCGGTGTCGAGCAGGTAGAGGTCGGTGCGGCCGACTGCCACCTTCCAGATGCGGGCGGTAAGCTGCCTGCCGGGGAGGTTCATGGAGACGGTCTTCCAGTTGCCCGATTCGTCAAGCACAGGCTCGGCCGGGATCTTCATGAAGTCCTGGGCGTCGTAGCCCGCGACCTGATTGCCCTGAGGGGTCAGGCGCTGGGTGAAGTAACCATAACGGTAGAGGAGGCCGACCGCGACAAGGTTGACGTTCATGTCGCTGGTCTCCTTGAGGTAGTCGCCGGCGAGGATGCCGAGACCGCCGGAGTAGATCTTCAGGGATGTGTCGAGACCGTACTCCATGCAGAAATAACCGACAGAAGGCTCAGTGCGGTTCTTCTTCTGCTCCATATAGGAGTCGAATTCCCTCATCACGTCGGCCAGACGCCCGAGGAACTCGCCGTCCGAGGCGAGCTGCTTGTATCGTTTGTAGGTTACTTTGTCGAGGATTACCATCGGGTTGTGGCCGGATTTGTGCCACAGGTCGGCGTCGATGGTCTTGAACAGTGCCTTGGCGCTGTCGTTCCAGCACCACCAGAGGTTTTTGCAGAGGGTTTCGAGCCCCCGGAGCTCCTCAGGAAGGTGACGGGTGACCATCACGCTCTGCCAGGATGGAGTTGCGTTGGGATTGTACATAAAAAACTTAAGGTAAAACTACTGTTTTGTTGCTAATGCTTCATCTACACGGATCTCAAAATCACTGAGCACATTCATGTAGTTGATGAACGCCTCGTAGGGCGTGTCGTAGGGATTGAAATACTTGTGGACGTCGCCGTCGGAGAAGAACTTTGTACACATGTAGTAGAAGTGGTCGCTCTCCTGAAGGTGACCGTAATCGCTCCAGAGGATGGGATCGCCGAGGATGGCAAGCTTCTCGCCAAGAGCATAGACCTTGTTGAACGCGTCGGCCTGAAGTTCGTTGCCGAGCCAGGCAGTGAGGTCGCGCTCTTCGTCGGCCCAGGAGATGGGGTTGGGAACCGAAAGCGGTGCCACGCTGTCGTACTTGGCAGCCACCTCCGAAGGAGTAAGGAACTCATATTGGGGGTCTGCGAGCACCGTCGCGGGAAGGGCCTTCATAAACTCGAAGATACCGGATTCCGCCTTGTTGTGCTCTCCGAAGGTCTCGTAGTCCATGAAAAGGTTCACCACCTCGCCCGGAGCAGCATCGAGAGCATCCTTGAAGGTGTCGGCCGTGACTGCGCCCTGAGTGCCGAAGCGGAAGGCGATGTCGTCGCTGAGCATGTAGTTGCGCAGAAGAAGCTTCTGGTCTTCGACGAGGTCGTTGGAGTAGACGAAGTTGGGGCTTCTCCAACCCATGATATGACGGGCGCCCTCGGTAAGAACTGTCTTGAATCCCATGTCGTAGACCAGCTTGCCGATACTGTCGGAGTAGATAAGCTCGGTGTTGCGGAATGCGGTGGGAGTCTGCCCGAAATAATGCTCGATAGCGGCGCGGTGCTTAAGGACCTGGTGACGGAATTCCGACTCGGATCCTACCGAAGCGAGGGAGTGATAGTAAGTCTCGGAGAGGAACTCAACACTGCCGGTCTTGGCGAGTTTCTGGAAACTCTCAATGACTTCGGGGGCGTAGCGGTCGAACTGCTCCAACACGGTGCCGGAAAGCGAAAAGGCTACTTTGAGTTTGCCTTTTGTGGCCTTGATGGCGTCGAGAAGGACGTCGTTCATCGGGAGGTAGCACTTGCGCGCAATCCTCTTCAGGATGGTCCTGTTCTGGAAGTCATCGTAGTAGTGCGAGTCCTTGCCGATATCGAAAAACCTGTATTGCCTGAGCCTTGCAGGCTGATGGACCTGAAAATACAGACATATTGATTTAGCCATAACCGTGTATGTTTACTTTGTCAGTGAATAATAAATGTCTTTGAGCTTTGCTGCTGCGTGATCCCACTTAAGGGCATTGACCTCGTCGTAGCCGTGCTTGGCGGCGAA
>CAMNNY010000158.1 GCA_946546175.1 uncultured Bacteroidales bacterium | reverse complement strand
GATAGCCTGAATCCCCCTTTGCTGAGCGAGAAGTACATTGAGACACCCATTATGAAGAGGAACAACGGGAACACCAGATCGGCAAACATCAGCCCGTTCCACTCGGCATGGTGGAGCGGGGCCCAGTTGTACTGCCAGTTGCCGGGGTTATTAACCAGGACCATCAGGGCAATAGTCCCGCCCCGGAGTATGTCTATCGATTGAATTCGTGCCATCACTGCAAATACATATCGTGCAAAAGCAGCCTGGTGTTCGGACGAGCATTTGCCCGGAATAGGGTCGCGAAGCGACTGCAAGTCCGAGCACCAGGCTGTTTTGCACCTGTCATTTCAAAACAAAGGGCAAATCAGCAGAAATCTTGTCCGATGAAGTGCCGAGAAGAGCGTGGAACTCACCGGGCTCGGCCACCCACTCATGGGCATCTGCATCGAAGAAACTGAGGTCTTCCCTGCTGATCGTAAAGCTGACTTTCCTGCTCTCGCCGGGCTTCAGGCTGACTTTCTCAAAGCCTTTGAGCTCCTTGGACGGGCGGGCAACAGAAGCCTCTGTATCAGCCACATAGAGTTGGACGACCTCTGCACCTTCGCGCGAACCGGTATTCCTGAGGGTTGCACTCACCTTCCAGCCTTTCCCGCTGCGCCTGATGGAAGCGTTGGAAAGATCGAAGGTCGTGTAGCTCAGACCGTGGCCGAAAGCGAAGTCGACGGGGATCTTCCGAGTGTCGTACCAGCGGTAACCGATAAACACACCCTCGTCGTAGTACTCCTGCCACCACTGCTTGCCTTCTTCACGGACGCCGGGATACTGACGCTCGGTCTTGAGAGGACCGTCAGCAAGCGACTTGGGCATGGTGAAAGGAAGCTTGCCACTGGGATTGACCGCGCCTGTAAGCACATCTGCAAGGGCATGACCGCTCTCCGAACCGCCATACCAGCCCTGAACGATAGCATTAACCTTGGGAGCCCAGGGCATTGCCACAGGAGAGCCGGAGATGTTGACAACCACCATCGGGCGGCCGACAGCAGCGAGAGCCTCGATAAGTTCGTCCTGCCCGTAAGGCAGAACTATATCGAGACGGTCAGTACCCTCGTTGTCCTGGTTGTTACTCTTGTTAAGTCCGCCGATGAAGATGATGCAGTCGGCATCGGAAGCGGCGCTGACGGCATCGGCCCTAAGCTGAGCTGCGCTGCGTTTTTCGCTGAGGTCCTGACCGGTAACGACCTTGTTGTAGTCGGTGGTGACGTCTCCCACATAGCCACGCTCCCATACCACTTCAGCCTTTCCTGCAAAAGCCTCGCGGAGCGCATCGAGAGGAATCACTTCGTACTTGGTCTTGAGGTTGGACGATCCGCCGCCCACCACCATCATCTTATAGGCATTCTCCCCTACTACGAGGATCTTTCCGCCTTGAGGGATACTCAGAGGCAGAGTTCCGTCGTTTTGCAGCAGGACGATGCCGTCGGCAGCGATCCTGCGGGCAGCCTCGAAATGAGCGGGAGAGGTAAACTCTCCGAAATGCCTCTCAGAAGCCATCGAAGTACGGAAGATGGTCCGGAGCACGCGGGAGGCCTTATCGTTGAGATCAGCCTCGGAGGCCCTTCCGTCGCGAAGACGCTCAAGGAAAGGACGTGCAAGGTGATAGTTCTGATATGAATCGGAAGCTGCGCCGCGAAGGCCGTTGGTCCATGTGCCCATCTCGATATCGAGGCCGTTAGTTACCGCTTCGTCATCGTCGCGGCATCCGCCCCAGTCGCTGACCACTACACCGTCGAAGCCCCATTCGCCCTTGAGGATGTCGCAGAGAAGGCGCTTGTTGTGGCAGTTGAACTGGCCGTTCCAGAGGTTGTACGAGCCCATGATGGCCCATGCACCGCCTTCTTCCACAGCGGCCTTGAATGCGGGAAGATAGATCTCATAGAGCGTACGGTCGTCGACGACGGAATTGGTCGCCGTGCGCCTTACTTCCTGGTTATTGACTGCGAAATGCTTGACGCAGGCCGCGACACCGTTGGCCTGAACACCCTTCACGTAGGGTACGACGAGCTGGCCGGCAAGATAGGGATCCTCTCCCATATACTCGAAGGTACGGCCGTTCAGAGGTGTGCGCCCCATATTGATACCGGGGCCCAGGAGTATGTCTTTTTTGCGGTAACGGGCTTCCTGTCCGATGCAGTCGCCGTAAAGGGACGCCATGTCGCGGTTCCAGGTAGCTGCGAGGTTGATAAGGGCCGGGAAAGCCGTGCAGGAGTCGTTTGTCCAGCCGGCCTGGTCCCATTCATCCCAAAGAACCTCCGGACGTATGCCGTGGGGGCCGTCGGTATGCCAGAGTTCGGGGATACCGAGACGTGGGACGCCCGCGCTCGAGAATTTCGACTGGGCATGGGTCAGAGCCACTTTCTCTTCGGTGGTCATGCGACTGAGCGCGTCGCTGACTCTGGCCTCAAGGGGCTGATTCGGGTCCAGATAGACAGGCCCTCCTTCGCTGCGAGGCTTGCAGGCTACGGCTGCAAGGGCTACTGCCGCAAACAGGAATACACGTTTCATATCATTGATTGTTAGATAGTTGATAATTCAAAGTCCAGCTGAAAGGCTCACCCGGAGCTGCTTTCACTTTGTTGTAGGGTTCAAGGCAGGCTACCCGGGTATTGGCCCAGAAAAGGGTGCGGACCACGGGCACATCGCCGGAGATTCTCACACCGAGAGGGCCGTCGGACACCCCGAGGGCATACTGCATTCCGTCGGGACCTACCGGAGCAAAGGGAAGATCGACCCGGCGCGACTCCCCTACGGTTTCTTTGCCGAAGGTGAAGAAATTGTGGTTGTAGACTTCGGTTGAAATGGGCCGTGCTGCTTCTAACTTGTGGCGGATTTCAAATGAGGTCTCTCCGGTCAGCACTATCTCCTTTACATAAGTGTAGAAGACGGAGAGTTCGTGACAGAACCTCACACGGCACTCATCGGTCTTTTCTACAGTCCACTCTCCCCCGTCGGCTACCTCGTAAAGGCAGAACCGGTCATAAGGCAGCGTATCCGGGCGCAGCAGCCCTACACCTATCTTAAGCATAAGACCGTCTTCGAGGCCATCCACGACGGTAAACTCTTCTGCAGGGCCGCACACGGCATCGTGCATCAGAGGGTCGTAACGCTCAAACCAGCGTCCGGCCATCTCTATGCCGTCCAGAAGAATGCTGTCGAAAACACCGCTGCGGTCAAAGCGGGTACCCTGATAAAAACCGTCTGTCGGATCATGGAGAGACAGACGAAGTCTGGTGGTGGATAAAATGTGCACATACAAATTTAATTATTTTCTTGGATATTTCCCAGATAATGCTAATTTTGCACCATAGTACACCACAGTATAACACATCATCGGATGAAACCAGTTTCGAAATGGTATAAATGGGAGGTTCTGGCACTCCTTTGGGTCGCCTATCTTCTCAATCAGGGAGACCGTCAGGTTTTCAACTCCGTATTGCCCCTCATCAGGGACAGTCTCCAGCTTACCGACACCTCGGTTAGCCTTATCGCCGTGTTCTTCAACCTCTTCTACGCGGCCATGGTGCCCGTGGGAGGCTATGTGGGAGACAAGTTTTCACGAAAATGGGTAACCACGCTCAGCATCCTCTTCTGGAGCATCGCCACCATGTTTACAGGCCTTGCCAACGGAGTGTTCCTGCTGATCCTTACCCGAAGCATCGCGACGGGCGGCGGTGAAGCCTTCTTCGGCCCGGCCAACTATTCCCTGCTCGGCCAGTACCACACCGACACAAGGGCGCGGGCAATGTCCATACACCAGACCTCATACTACGTAGGAGTAATCCTCGCAGGATGGCTAGCCGGCTATATAGGCGACCGCCTCGGCTGGCAGTATGCCTTCTACATCTTCGGCGGCGCCGGAGTCGTCTGGGCTCTCGTGATGGCATTGAGGCTCAGGGACTTCCCCAGCGCGAAGACGCCCGATCAAACCGGGCAGGACGCTGTCGCTACCGGCCCCGACCGGAAGTCCGTAACCATCTGGGACGGCTTCATGACCGTCTTCACCACTCCGACTGCTCTTATGGTCACCCTCGGTTTCTGCGGATTCATCTTCGTCATCACGGGCTATATGACCTGGGTGCCGACCTTCCTGCAGGAGAACTTCGGCCAGACCGGAGCCCAGGCGGGCCTCAATTCCATGCTCTGGACCTATGTGGCCGCCTTCGTGGGCGTGCTGATTGCCGGCACTCTTTCCGACAAACTCGCGGCCAAAAACCCGCGCGTTCGCATGATCATCCAGGGAATCGGTCTCATTTTAGGAGCCGCATTCCTGCCATTCATGGGCACGGTGTCCAAGATCTGGCTGCTCTATCTTTGCTTTGCCGGATGGGGCTTCTTCAGGGCTTTCTTCGACGCCAACATCTATGCGGCGCTCTATGATGTCACGCCGGAGCGTCTGCACGCCAGCTGCTCCAGCGCAATGATCATGACCGGCTTCGCCGTAGGAGCCACGGCTCCCTACGTGCTTGCCCTCATCAAGCAGGCAACAGGCAGTCTCAATGCCACCTTCCCCATCCTCGGGGTCATCTGGCTCGTCTGCGGACTCGCCTGCCTGTGGGTAAGCCGCCGCCACTACAACAAAGACAACGAAAAAATCAAAATATCAGCAAATGAATAGAACAGACAAGTGCAGGAAGGCAAGGGCCGGACTGCTTCTGATCGCCTCCCCCCGCTTCAAAAATCTGAGCGGCCCGAAGAGAGGCACTTACGGTGAGCGCAAAGACAAAGCCGTCAGGGAAATCAAAGCCACGATGGAGGATTTCATCGATCTCGTCGATCCCGGTATCGTGTACGAAAGGCAGGACGCCGAGAAAGCGCTCAAGTTATTCTTCGACGAAGGAGTGGATTTCGTCTACGCGGAGTTCCTCTCATGGAGCGAAGATTTCGCATGGATAAGGTTCCTTCGTGACTGCCCGGAGATGCCGATCATCTTCTGCAACGTCGCAAAACCCAGGATGAGCTTCGAGACCACCCTCGACGAGGACGACTTCGTAGATTACCTGTGCGCCGGAACCCTCGTAGGCTCGCTTGAAGGCTCGGGCAGTCTCAAGAGAGTCCCCCGGAAGAACGTCCGCACCGTGCTCGGTACCCGCGAGCAGATCACGGAGAAAGTGCGCATCTTCGCCGATGCCGCCCGCACCCGCACCATCCTGCGCCATTCCAACGTCGGTCTCATGGCCAACATGAACGAGGCGATGTGGAGCACCTACTTCGACAACTACGACCTCTTCACCAAGATCGGCCCCGAGATCCACTATCTCCCCTATTCCGACTACGGCATCGAGATCGAGAACCTCACAGACGAAGAGGTGAAGGCCTACGCCGACGAACTCACCTCGAAATACAAGATGATGCCCGACGTGGAGTACGACAAGTTCATCGGCTGCGTCAAGGCCACCCTCGCCATCAAGAAGATGGCAGAGAAGAACGACATCGACTGCTACGTCTACAACGACATCGACCAGGCTACGTTCCGCACCGCCGGTTGCCGCGCCGGATTCTACCCGCAGTGGTTCAATGAGAACGTAAGCGTGCTCGTGCCCGAAGCCGACATAGGCGCCGGCCTCGCCACCTATATCCTCAAGCTCCTTACCGGCAAGAATGTCAATTTCATCGAGCCCTTCCACATCGAAGACGACTTCGGCACCTTCGCAGGCGGCCACGCCGGTCCCAACGACCACAACGACCCCAAGTGGCAGGACAATGTAGTGATCTCGCGCGACGTCCGCTTCGCCAAGACTTCCTGGAAGTATGCCGGAGCCCCCTTTGCCTGGTACAGGATCAGTCCCGGCCTCAAGACCGTCTGCGGACTCTACGAAGAAGACGGCCGCTACAAGATGGTGGTGTTCATGGCCGAGAGCCTCTCGGAGAAGGACACTCCCCAGAGCGGCAAGAAGCACCTTCTCGCCACCTATACCCACACCATATTCAGGCCCCAGGTTCCCGTCAAGGAACTTTTCGAGAGGGTCCTCAAAGTCGGTGTAACCCAGCACTATGCCATTGTCGACGGCGACTGGCGTCCCCAGCTGGAGGCGCTTGCCGAGATTATGAATTTCGAATATTATGATATAAGGTAGGGATATGAGCTTCATGTACAACCCGTTTCCGTACAACGACCCCAAACCGGTCAACCGTCCGGAACTCTCAAAAGAAACCGTAGCTTCAATTGTTGCCGGGGGCACCCCCGCGGTAGCAAAGAGGTTTGTCGCCGGGATCGCCGACCGCGCCCGCAAGGAAGGTCTGATCATCGGATTCGACGGCTACACCACAGCCAAATGGGATCTGTTCCTGAGCCTCATCGGCAGGGAATGCGACCTGCTGGGCGGGCTGGAACTCGTGTGCATCGACGCCGACGCAGCCGTGCTCAAGTCGGGCGCAGAGATCGACGCAATCATCGACCCGCTGCTTATCTGGGACACCAAGGTCGACCCGACCCTGCTCTACGGCAAGGTTTACCATGGCGGCTACAAGGGACTCACCGACCAGTCGAAGCTCGAGGCTTTCCGCAAGGACCTTCCGGGCCGCAAGGCCCCCGGCAAGATCGTTGCCGTCTACGGCTACGGCTGTCTCCAGAAAGATCTTCGCGACCTCTACGACCTTCGCTGCTGGTTCGACGTAACCCCCATGAACACGATGCTGCGCATCCGCGCCGGAGAGTATTCCAATCTGGGTAAGAACCATACCGGAATTATCAACCGCACCATCCGCCGCTGCTACTACTGCGACTTCGAAAACGCAGTTCAGCTCCGCAAAGAGCTCTTCAATGAAGGCTCTCTCGACTACTTCGTAATCGACAACGACCGCGCCAATCTCCAGCTCATGCCCTTCGGGACCTTCTCCGAGATCTGCGCCCAGCTAGTCAAGTATCCGTTCCGCGCCAAACCCTGCTACCTCGAAGGAGTCTGGGGCGGCACATATATGAAGAAACTGCGCAATCTTCCCGAAAAGATGCGCAATGCCGCATGGGTATTCGACTTCATTCCGATGGAGGTCAGCGTACTTGTCCAGGCAGGCAGCGAGCAGCTCGACATCAACTACTGCTCGTTCGTCCACAAAGAGGGCATAGCCCTGATGGGAGAAAAGTGCGTCCGAAAGTACCAGGGCTACTTCCCTATCCGTTTCAACTGGGACGACTCCTACCACTCCACCGGCAACATGAGTATCCAGTGCCACTCCGGCGGCAAGTACAATGTCGAGAACTACAACGAATTCGGCCGCCAGGACGAGAGCTACTACGTAGTGATCACCGGACACGAGGCCAAGACCTTCATCGGTTTTCGCGATGACGCCGACATTCCGGCGTTCTTCCGCGAAATTGAAGCCGCTGACACTCAGCATGTTCCCTGCGACTACATGAAGTATGTAAGCTATGAGGAGTCCAAGCCGGGTCTTCAGGTCATGCTCCCCGCCGGCACCATCCATTCCAGCGGACGCAACCAGGTGATCCTTGAGATCGGTTCCCTCACGATAGGTTCCTATACCTATAAGATGTATGATTACCTGCGGCTCGACTTCGACGGCAAGCAGCGCCCCATCCACACAAAGCTTGGAGAGCTCAACGTCCGTCAGGACCGCCGCCACAGCGTAATCCACGACCCCCAAAGCACGGAATACATAGTCCAGGAGCCAAGGCTTGACTGCGAAGGCGAAGGCTGGAAGGAGTTCATCCTCGGAGAGAATCCCCAGATGTACATCTCGCTCCGCAGGCTCGAGTTCGAAAAGACCTGCGAGCAGGACACCCGCGGAGAGAAATTCCACGTCCTGACCCTTGTCGACGGCGAGCATGTCCGCATCCGCAGCGTCGAGCACCCTGAGCGCTTCTTCGATCTCGACTTCATGGAGATAGCATGTGTGCCGGCTTCGATGGGCAAGTACGTAATCGAGAACCTCGGCCGCGAGCCCATCCGCGTCCACAAAACCTGCCTCAGAGACGGCTATGAATCAGATCCGGTCTAATATCCTGATGATGGATGTCGGAGGCACATCCATCAAGCGCTACGGGCTCCCTGCAGTCCCCGTCAAATCACAGGGGACGCGCAGTGAGATCGCCGCTGCGCTCAAATCCGCTGTCGGAGACACCTCCGGGCTCGAAGGCATAGGAATCGCCATCCCCGGCCCCTTCAACTACAACGACGGTATTTTCCTCATGGACCACAAATACGGCGCCGTCAAGGGAGAGAGTTTCCGCACGCTTGCCGGTATCCCCCAGGGCGTTGAACTGCGCTTTATCCACGACGTCTGCGCCGTGCTTGAGGGAGCGGTCGAGATGCTCGGACTTACCAGCGGCAATTCCGCTGTCGTCACACTCGGCACCGGACTCGGGTTTGCCATCGCGCATGGCGGCATCGTCCGCTACGGACCTTCCCTCTCCCCCGCCGACGGCATCTGGAACCACAGCTGGAAGGGCGGTATCCTCGAGGACAAAGTCAGCGCCAGGGGCGTCAGGGGCTTTTATACCGCAATGGGCGGCGACCCGGAGTATTCCGCACGGGACATTGCCGAAAGCGCCTATCACGGAGACCAGGCCGCCCTCGACGCCTTCGACCGCATGGGTGAGACCCTCGGCACGGCGATAGCCGGAATCCTGCTCGAGCACAACGTCAGCACCGTCCTCTTCGGAGGCCAGATATCCCGTTCGCTCGATCTGATGGAGGATGGCCTGCGCCGCTCGCTCGGACCGTGGCCGACTATAGTCAGAGCCCCGGAAGACGCTGTCTACCACGGCATTGCCAAACTGTTCAAACAATAATCCACAACCATATGAGAAACAAACCACTATTACTCACTGTCGCACTCTGCGTGCTGCTCCTCGGGATGTTCCCACTGGGAGCCGCTGCCCAGAGTTTCGAAGTGAACGGTACGGTAGTCGATGAGACCGATCTGCCGCTCCCCGGTGCTTCCGTCATAGTCAAGGGCGAAACCAGGGGCGCGATGACCGACGGCGCCGGCCGTTTCACGCTGACCAAGGTCAAGACCGGCGATGTGCTCGTCGTGAGTTTCCTCGGTTATCAGGACGAAGAAGTCACGGTAGGCAAAGACCGCGACATCCTCGTCAAGCTTGTTCCCCAGGAAAACCAGCTCGAAGAAGTCGTGATGGTCGCCTATGGCTCCCAGCGCAAGGCATCCGTCATCGGATCGATCTCTTCGATTGACATGGATCAGCTCAAGGTGCCCGTAGGCCAGCTTTCTTCGACGCTCGCCGGCAAGCTCGCCGGTATCGTCGTCGTACAGAGCACCGGTGAGCCGGGCGCAGGCGCCGACTTCTGGATCCGCGGTATGAACACCTTCGGTGCCGGCAACAAGCCGCTCGTGCTCGTGGACGGTGTCGAAAGGGATATGGACCTCGTAGACTCCGAAGACATCGCCTCGTTCTCCATCCTCAAGGATGCTACCGCAACCGCACTCTACGGTGTGCGCGGAGCCAACGGCGTCGTGCTCATCACCACCAAGCGCGGTGCGGAGTCCAAGCCGAAGATCAGCTTCAAGGCTGAGACGGGTCTGGTATCGCCTACCAAACTTCCGGAGCTTGCAAGCGCATCCGAGTGGATCGACTACTACAACGGCCTGTACACCTCTACCGGCTCCGAAGCGCCCATCAGCGAATACGACAGGCAGATGTACCTGAGCGGTGCCGACTTCGAACTCTACCCCGCCGTCGACTGGATCCACACCATCTTCAAGGAGCGCTCCAATTCTTCGCGCGTCAACCTTAGCGTCACCGGAGGCACCAAGGCCCTGCGCTACTATGTAGGCGGCAACTACTATTTCGAGGACGGTATCTTCAACACCAACCAGGACCGCTACGATGCAGGCATGAGCTTCGGCAAGTTCAGTTTCCGCTCCAATGTGGACATCGACATCTCCAAGTCGACCACCATCGGACTGAGCCTGTCCAACCAGTTCACCGACACCAACTCCCCCCGCAACGACCGAAACGAGATCTATGCGCGCACGCTTCACGCTTCGCCGGTGGGCATCGTCACCGTCTACAACGACGGCACACTCACAGTTCCCGAGCAGGGCTACAACCCCTGGAACCTCCTGAACAGCCTGGGTTACCGCACCATCAAGAACAATGTGGCACAGGCTACCCTCTCGCTCACCCAGGATTTCTCCAGCCTGATCACTGAAGGCCTCAAGGCGGACGTGAAGTTCAGCTGGGACGCCCAGAACCAGACAGTGGTCTACCGTATCATCAATCCCGCCTACAAGAGGGCTACCGGACGTGACGACGACGGCAACCTCATAATGGAAGACATCAGCGGCGGCAGCAACCATATGTCGCTCTCGAGTTCCAACTCCGGATGGAACAGGATGAACCTCGAGGCCGCGCTCAACTATGAGCGCACCTTCGCCTCCCTTCACAGGGTAAGCGGAATGTTCCTCTTCAGCATGCGCACCCGCACCAACAATGTCCCGGGCACTTCCTACATCGGAGCTTTCCCCTACAAGACCATGGGTGTCGCCGGACGTGCGACCTACTCCTACGCCGACCGTTACTTCGCCGAATTCAACTTCGGCTACAACGGCTCGGAGAACTTCGCCCCCGGACACCGCCTCGGATTCTTCCCATCATATGCTCTCGGCTATATGATCAGCAATGAGCCCTGGTGGGACGACCTCAAGGATATCGTGAGCACCCTCAAGTTCAAGGTTTCGTACGGCAAGGTCGGCAACGATGAGATCGGCGGCGGCAGGCGTTTCGCCTACAACAGCACCGTCAACACCTCGGCGGCCGGAGCCCTCTTCGGCAACACTCCTTCGAGCAAGGGAGGCATCACCACCGGCGAATACGGCAACCCCGCCGTGTCGTGGGAAGAGGCCACCAAGTCCAACGCCGGATTCGAACTGACCCTGTTCAAAGACCTTCGCTTCGTCTTCGACTACTTCTACGACAGGCGCGACGGCATCTTCATCGAAAGGCAGTCAACCCCCTCGGCTGTGGGTATCAACGTCAACCAATACGTCAACATCGGAAAGATGAAGAACCAGGGTTATGACATGACCCTCGAGTACGACCATACCTTCGCCGGCGGATTCTTCCTCTCGGCCAGGGCCAACTACTCGTTCAACCGCAACAAGATTCTCTACAACGACCTGCCCGACCAGGTCTGGAAATATCAGAACACTGCAGGATTCGCTTTCCAGCAGCAGCGCGGCCTGATCGCCGAAGGCCTCTTCGAGAGCGAAGACGAGATAGCCGCCTGGCCTACCCAGAAGTTCGGCACGGTCCGTCCAGGCGACATCAAGTACCGCGATGTCAACGGCGACGGCGTGGTCGATACCTTCGACAAGGTCGCAATCGGTTACACGACTATCCCGGAGATCAACTACGGTTTCGGTCTGAGCATCGGATGGAAGGGCATTGACGCATCTGTGTTCTTCAGCGGCGCAGCCCATGTCACCAGAATAATCAGCGGAAACAACCTCTTCGGCGCCACGGCTGACATCAAGTACGAAGGCCAGATCTTCGCCGATGTGGCCCGCAACCACTGGAGGCCCGACAATCCCGATGATGGCGCCCCCTATCCGAGGCTCGCGCTCGAGAACATCACCAACAACCAGCAGGCTTCCACATTCTGGCAGAAGGATATGAGCTTCCTCAGGCTCAAGAATGCTGAAATCGGCTACACTCTTCCGAAGAACATCTCCGGAAAAATCGGTCTCTCGACCACCCGAATCTACCTCCAGGGAGTCAACCTCCTCACTTTCTCCAGGTTCAAGCTGTGGGATCCGGAGCTTGCCACCGCCAACGGCAGCGCCTACCCCAACATCAAGTCCTACAGCATTGGTGTCAACATTAATTTCTAAAGTGCTATGAAGAAGATATATTATATAGTTATCGCCATCGCGCTCTTTATGGTAAGCGCCTGCGACGGTTACTTTGACATAGACTTTCAGGACCAGGCCAACCTCGAGGAAATCTTCTCAAAGAAGAACACCACCGAGAGCTATCTTGTCCACCTCTACTCATATCTTCCCCACGACGAGGACACCCACTCCGGCACCGGCTATGTGATTCCGCGTTCGGATGAGGGACTATTCGGATTCCTGGGCTACGGCCCCTTCAACAAACTCCGCAGCGGCGACTACAGCACCGCAGCCAGCGGCGATGTCGCCCAGTACAACGTCTGGTCCAGGATGTACATTGCCATACGCCAGTGTACCATCTTCATGGACTACGTCCACCTCGACAGGGAGGACAGCCAGAGGGTGAAGGATGCGATGAGCGCAGAAGCGCGCTTCCTGCGTGCCTTCTACTATTTCTGCCTGTTCAGGCAGTATGGTCCGGTCATCATCTGGGGCGATGAGCTCGCACCCGAAGATGCCCAGGGCTCAAAACTCGACAGGAACACCGTCGACGAGAACATCAACTTCATCGTCAGCGAACTGGACAAGGCCATTGCCGACCTTCCCGCAACGATGAGCGAGATCGGAGCTAACGAATCCTGGACCGGCCGCGCCACCAAGTACGCCGCCATGGCACTCAAGTCGCGTGTTCTTCTCTATGCCGCTTCCCCTCTCTACAATGGTCAGGACGGCGGAAACCTCAGGGCGATTTACTCCGAGAAGAAGAACTACAGCGGCAAGCAGATATTCCCCGACTACGATGCATCGAAATGGACCAAGGCAGCCGAGGCGGCCAAGGCTCTCATCAGCGAAGGCACTGCCTTCAGCCTCTGCAAAGACGGAGAAGGTGCTAACGACTTCCAGAAGGCCGCACATTCGTACCAGAACGTGTTCTTCGAGAGATGGAACACCGAGACCATCTGGGGCTGGTGGCACCTTGGAATAGGAAGCAAGGACGGCGGATTCGCAACCTGGATCGGTGCTACCGGATCCTTTATGTATGCGACCGTTCCCAACTTCCCTTCCCCTACCATCACCACATCCTATGCGATGCTCCAGGCCTACACGCCTTCGCTTAAGATGGTCGACGCCTACCCTATGGCCGAAAGCGGACGCTATCCCGTACTCGGATACGAGAAGAGCGGACGTCTGAACGACCTGTCCAGGCCTATCGTCGATGCCGCTTCCGGCTACAAGACCACCGGTTGGACCGAAGGTTACACCCAACCTGTCGATGCCGACTGGGCGCCTGCTTTCAAGGCTCACAACACCACCGTGGGCCGCGATGCACGCTACTACTCCAGCATCGTCCCCGACGGCTTCTACTGGCCGAGCGACAAGATCAAGAAGCGCTGGGTGAGTTTCTATGGCTCAGATCCTATGATCACAGTCCCCATCCTGAAATACGAATCGGCAGCTCTCAACTGGGTGGGCTACGCCTGCAGACGCTGGTACAAGGCCAATACGGCATTTGTCACCGGTGCCGACTTTGTGGGCGCCCAGCGCTACGTCTATCCTGCATTCAGGCTCGCTGAGATCTATCTCAACTATGCCGAAGCCTGCAACGAGAAGCCGGAGCGCGATGTCAGCGAAGCCATCACCTATCTCAACAAGGTTCGTGAGCGCAGCGGACTCAACAGCATCACCGTCGCCTATCCCGAGATCAATTTCGACAATGCCGAAGGTACTACTACCATCGCCGGCATCACCAAGACCAACAAGGAATGGCTGCGCTGGCTCATCCAGCAGGAGCGCTGGTGCGAGTTCGGTATGGAGGCTATGCGCCACTACGACATGTGCCGCTGGATGAGGGCCGAAGACGAATACCCTTCCGCCCCCTGGACTCTCAACATGAAGGCCGAGACCTACGAAGACCTCTACACCAGGACCAGCAACATCATGCCTATGGACAATGCTGATTTCCACTACCGCGACTACCTCTACCCCATCATCTCCACCCAGCTCGCCGAGATGGTCAACTTCACTCAAAACCCCGGATGGGAATAGTCTTATGAAAAAGTTAATCATAACATCCATAGCAGTCCTCGCCCTTGCAGCATCCTGCATTGAGGACTCCCGCAACAACTTCATGGTGGACGACACCCTCTCCCTGGTCTTCGACGAGCAGGTGGTGCCCGTGTCCGTCCACGCCGGAGGCTTCGACGTGACGGTTCTCAAGGCCGGCAAGGGCACTCAGGCGGCTACGGCCACCCTGAGTGTCAGCCAGGAGTCTCTCGACACCTACAATACCGAAAACGAGACAAGCTACAAACCGCTCTCAGCTTCGGCATACAGTTTTGAGAGCAACTCAGTTTCTTTCAAGGCTGAAGATATGACAGCCCGCGCGAGACTTGAGTGGGATCCGTCTACCGTCATTTCCGCGCTGAGCGGCAAGTCTTCCGTGATTCCTGTC
The DNA here is from genome assembly GCA_946546175.1 of uncultured Bacteroidales bacterium. Lineage (GTDB taxonomy): Bacteria > Bacteroidota > Bacteroidia > Bacteroidales > UBA932 > Cryptobacteroides. The sequence continues at coordinate 87 of CAMNNY010000158.1, read as the reverse complement.
AAACTTGAGGAAGGATCGCTGTCCATCAACGAAAAGCGCAACTTCATCCTCGTCAACATTCTCAACACCACAGTCGGCTTCGCTTCC
>CAMNNY010000157.1 GCA_946546175.1 uncultured Bacteroidales bacterium | reverse complement strand
CACTGCGATGATAAGAAGGAAACCGAGAAGCACGAACTGCGGCTTGGTGCCGAAGAGCTTCAGCAGCGCACGCGCGATCACCACGTCGAGTCCGTAGCGCTCAGCCATGATGGCGAGCACGAAGCCGCCGAGGAAAAGCATCACGACGGGGTCGGCCATGGAAGACATGATGCGCGAAGGGGCCATCAGCTTGCCGTAGTCGGGGTTGCAGAAAAGCCCTATGCCCTTGGTGGAGACCGTAAGCAGCAGGATTGTGATCACGAGCAGCGAGGTCGTCCAGTTGGGGATGATTTCAAATATCCACATGAGCGCAGCAAACACGAACAGGGCGATCACCCTCTGCTGCACGACTGTCAGGGCGGCGATTCCGAACCACGAAACCGGCATCGCCCAGAGGAAGATTGTGACTATCAGCACGATGGGCAGAAGCACACAATACTTCACATTGAACTTTTTGTCAGACATATAAAGCGTTTAGATTTTAGATTATTCCCTGCTCGAGCATTGCGGTTGCAACCTTCATGAATCCGGCGATGTTGGCGCCCTTCACATAGTCGACCGAGCCGTCGGGCTGGGTGCCGTACTTGACGCACTGCTCGTGGATGGAATTCATGATGAAATGGAGCTTTTCGTCCACTTCCTTGCCGCTCCAGCTGATGTGCTCGGCGTTCTGGGTCATCTCGAGGCCGCTCGTCGCCACACCGCCTGCGTTGACGGCCTTGCCGGGAGCGAAATAGATGCCGTGGCTCTGGAAGTAACGGATGGCGCCGGGCTGGCAGCCCATGTTGCTGACTTCGCAGCAGCACCAGCAGCCATTGGAGGCAAGCTCCTCGGCGTCAGCCTCGGAAAGCTCGTTCTGGAAGGCGCACGGGAGAGCGATGTCGCACTTGACGCTCCATGCTTTCTTGCCAGCATGGAAAATCGCCTGTCCGGGGAACTTGTCGGCCATGTCTTCGACGCGGTCGCGGTTGGATGCGCGCATCACGAGCATGTAGTCGATCATCTCGGGGGTGATGCCGCCGGGGATCTCACAGACTCCGTCGGGGCCGGACACGGCAACCACCTTGGCACCGAGTTCGACGGCCTTCTTGGCGGCGCCCCATGCTACATTGCCGAAGCCCGAGAGGGCGATGCGGCAGCCCTTGACGTCCTTGCCTACCCTGTGGAGCAGGTTTTCGGTGAAATAGAGGGCGCCGTAGCCGGTAGCTTCGGGCCTGAGGACGGAACCGCCCCATGTCGAGCCCTTGCCGGTAAGCACGCCGGTGTTGTACTCGCGGGCGAGCTTCTTGTACATGCCGTAGAGATAGCCGATTTCGCGTCCGCCTACTCCCACATCGCCCGCAGGGATATCCTGGTCGGGGCCGATGCACTGCCAGAGTTCGGTCATGAAGGCCTGGCAGAAACGCATGATCTCGGCGTCGCTCCTGCCCCTGGGGTTGAAATCGGAACCACCCTTCGCTCCTCCCATCGGAAGGGTCGTAAGGGCGTTCTTGAAGGTCTGCTCGAATCCGAGGAACTTGAGCATGGAAGGCGTCACGGCCTTGTGGAAGCGAAGTCCTCCCTTGTAGGGGCCGATGGCGCTGTTGAACTGTACGCGGTAGCCGGTGTTGGTCTGCACGCAGCCTTCGTCGTCGATCCATGTAACGCGGAAAGTGAAGATGCGGTCGGGCTCGACCATGCGCTCCACGATCTTGGCCTGCTCAAACTCAGGATGCTGGTTGTAGACCTCCTCAACGGACTCGAGTACTTCCTGAACAGCCTGAAGATATTCGTTTTCTCCCGGATACTTGGCCTGGAGAGTCGCCATTATCTCAGATGTTTTCATAGGTATAGGGATAAAGAAAAATTACTGCTGTTGTTGCTGCTGGGCTGCTATCTCCTGCTGGAGAGTCTCGAGGGTCCTGCCCTCTTTGATACCGAGAGCCTTGCGGGCAGCAGGGGTAAGGTCAACGCTCTGGGCAGGATCGAAATAGAGAACCTGAGTGAGGTCGAAGACATAGATGTAGCCCTCTTTCTTTGCAATTTCGGTGACGGTGTCCATGGCCTTCTTCTGGATGGGAGCCATCAGGGTCTGCTGCTGCTGGGCGAGCTCAGCCTGGACGCTCTGCTCGAAGTTCTGGATACGCTGCTGGATCTCGGTGAGCTCCTTCTCCTTGCTCTCGCGGATAGCGGGAGTCCAGGTGCTGACTTTCTGCTGGTATGTCTGGTACTTGGAGTTGAACTCCTCAACCATAGCCTGATAGGTCTCCTGAGCCTCCTGGCTGGAAGCCTGGATAGTGGCGCGGGCCTGATCGGCCTCGGGCATAAGCTGCACGAGTTCGGAGAAGTTGACGTGGGCGAATTTAGGCTGCGCCATTGCAGCGACGCTCACGAGAGCCGCAGCTGCGATAACAAAGATCTTTTTCATATTGTCCATTGTTTTGATTATTCTAGAATTGCTGTCCGATCACGAAGTGGAACTGGCTGCCGCCTATCCTTGTGCTGTCGAAGCCATAGCCCCAGTCAACACCGAGAAGGCCGACCATGGGCAGGAATACGCGGACGCCGACACCTGCGGAACGATAGATTTGGAACGGGTTGAAGTCGCGGATATCAGACCAGCAGTTACCTCCCTCAAGGAAGCCCAGCACATAGATGGTAGACGTGGGCTGGAGGATCACGGGGTAACGCACCTCGACGGTAAACTTGTCGTAGACGTTGCCGGCATAGGCATATCCGTTGGAATTGTATGTCGTGTTCTGGTAAGGCGTAAGCGAGTAGTTGGTGTAGCCTCGGAGCGAGATGACCTCAGATCCGTAGGTGCTGTAACCCGACATGCCGTCGCCGCCGACGAGGAAGCCCTCGAACGGGGAGTAGCCCCAGTTGCGGTTGTAGTAGCCGAGATATCCGAACTGCGCGCGTGCCATCAGCACGAGGTCGCCGGCGACCTTGATGTACTGCGCGGCAGACAGCTTCCACTTATGGTACTCAATCCACTTGTAACGAGTGCCGGAACCCCACTTCGAATAGTCGACGTCTTTGTACGACGGCACGTTGAATCTGTTGCCGTCGGAGTCGTAGTCGTACTTGCGCAGAAGCGAGTAGGGAGGGGTCAGCGACAGGCTCACCGAGAAGTCGGAACCCTGACGGGGGTATATCTGCTGGTCGGTGGAGTTGCGCATCAGGTTGATCGAGTAGCTGAAGTTGTTGGCAAGTCCGTCGTCGAAGATGAAGTAACCGGAATACCAGTTCGTAAGCTTGTAGGTCTGCCAGCTGAGGCCGTTGTAGAGGACGAAGTAGCTGTCGGGCCATTTCAGGCGTTTTCCGAGCGAAGCTGAAGCGCCGAAGACCTCCATCTGCCTGTCGTGGCTCAGGATGTTGAGCGCGAGGTAGGAGTTGGTCTGACGGGTATAGTAGGCCGACAGGTTGAGCGAAGTCGGCTTCTTGCCGAAGAGCCAGGGCTCCGTGAAACTTGCCGTAAGGGCAGTGTAGTAGGTTCCGTTGGTCTGGAAGCGGAATGCAAGGCTCTGGGCATCGCCCAGCGGCACGGGCCTCCATGCCTCTTTGTCGAAGAAGCGCCTGGTCGAGAAGTTGTTGAAGCTCACACCGACCGTGGCAACGAAAGTCTTGCCGCCCCATCCACCGGAGAGCTCCAGCTGGCTGGAAGGCTTCTCTGTGACGTTGTAGACTATATCTACCGTATTGTCGCGCTGGTTGGGAATGATGCTGTAGCCGGTCGTAGGGTTCATGATGGCCTCTGAATCGAACTGGCCCAGCGAGGCGATTTCGCGGACGGACCTCTCGAAGTCGCTCTGGCTGAAAAGGTAGCCCGGGCGGGTGAAGATCTGGCGGCGGACCACCTTCTCGTTGGTAAGGTCGTTGCCGTTGATGATGATATTGCCAAGAGTCGCCTGCTTGCCTTCGGTGATGCGCAGCTCGACGTCGACGGAGTCGTTCTGGATATTGGTCTCGACCGGAGTGACTCCGAAGAAGAGGTAGCCGTTGTCGCGGTAGAGCTTGGAGATGTCGTAGTCGGTCTGCTTGCCGCCGCCGTAGAGTCTCTTTTCCATCGAGACCACGTCGTAGACATCGCCCTTGCTGATACCGAGAATGTTGTTGAGCGCGTCGGTGCTGTAGACGGAGTTGCCGGTCCAGGTGACGTTGCGGAAGTAGTATTTATCGCCCTCGTCGATATCGATGTCGATGTTCATGCGCTTCTTGACCTTGCCGTTTTTCTTGGGAATGTCGACGATGTAGATGCTGTCCTTGACGATGCGGGCGTCGCGGTAGCCGGCTTCCTTGAAGGCCTCGATCAGGAGTTTTTTGTCGTTGGGGTACTCCTTTTCGTTGAACTTCTTACTGCTGAAGAAGTTGTAGATCTTGTTGGACTTGGTTTTCTTCATCGAGCGGGCGAGCTTGAAGTCGGAAACATGCTCGTTGCCGCTGAAGTTGATGTCCTTGATCTTGACCTTGGGGCCCCTGTCCACAGCGAAGTTGACCCTGATGGCGTTGCGCACGACGGAGTCCTTCTCGACCTGCACGTCCACGTCGCACAGAAGGAAGCCCTTCTCGGCGTAGTAGCGCTTGATAATGCCCACAGAGGTAGACTTGGCGTACTCGGAGAACTCTCCGCCGCGGCGGATGTTGATCCTCTCCTGGAGCTCTTTCTTGTCGCCGGACCTGATTCCGGAGAAGGTCCAGCGGGAGATACGCGGACGCTCCTGTAGTTCGATACGGAACCATGCCGTATCGCGGCTGGCGTTTACATGGTCGAGGTAGACGGCTACGTCTTCGAAGAAGTTCTTGGCTGTCAGCTTACGGAGCACTGCGGACACTTCGTCGCCGGGCACGGTTATCTCCCTGCCGGCGAACAGTCCGGACTGCTGGATGATCTGCTGGTCCGAAAAGTAGGTGTTGCCTTCGACGGCGACTCCGCCGATGATATATTTCTGGGGATGTGAGTAATCCACTTCCACCTGGGCCCGGGCCTGGAAAGCCGCGGCGGCGCAGAAGAAGATTATCAACAGAATCCGGCCTAATCTCATATCTTGTTTTTAGTAGCCTACAAAGATAGTTAAACTATTTCACTTTTCCGAAGCGGCGGTCGCGTCCCGAATACTCTTCGATGGCGGCCACCAGGCTGTCCTTTCTAAAATCAGGCCAAAGCGTGTCGGTAAACACAAATTCGGTATATGCGGTCTGCCAGAGCATGTAGTTGCTGATACGCTGCTCGCCGGAGGTGCGAATAAGGAGTTCCGGGTCGGGAATGCCCGCCGTGACCAGCGCCCCGTCGATATCCTCCATGGTGATCGAGTCGGGGTCTTTGCCGCTTGAGGCGAGCTTTCGGGTGGCCTGGAGTATGTCCCATTTACCGCTGTAGCTCAGCATGATGAGCATGGTAGTGCGGGGGTTGTTTTCGGTAGCCTTTTCGAGGTTGGCTATAGCTTCGGCGAGCTGGGGCGAGAGGCGCGACCTGTTGCCGAGCACTCGGAAACGCACGCCGTTGTCCATGAGGGTGTCGTACTCTGCGATCATGGACTTGGCCATGAGCCCCATGAGGGCCGAAACCTCAGCTTCGGGACGGTTCCAGTTCTCTTCGGAAAAAGCGTAGAGAGACAGGTACTCCACTCCGAGTTCGACGCACTTTTCGGTCACGGCGCGGACGCTCTTCACTCCTTCTATATGGCCCTGGACACGGTCGAGACCGCGCTGCCTGGCCCAACGGCCGTTGCCGTCCATGATGATGGAAATATGCCTTGGGATTGTCATCTATCTTAAATTGCGGACGTCTTCACCCCAGAAAAGTTTGGTGCGGAGAGCGTCGATAAAACTTGATTTGCCGAATGTTACCCTTCTGAGCGAAAATGGCGCGCAGCGCACCTCGATTTTGGTGCCGGCGGGGACCGTGTAGTCTTTGTGGTCGACCGAAAGGATAACGCTGCGGTTCTTGCGGTCGCGGGCGGACATCTCAATTTCAGCAGTACGCGAAACGATGAGCGGACGTACGTTAAGGTTGTGAGGGGCAATCGGAGCTATTATCAGCACGCCGACATCGGGATGGCAGATAGGCCCTCCTACGCTGAGCGAATAGGCTGTGCTGCCGGTACTTGTGGAGACAAGAAGTCCGTCGCACCAGTAGGTCGGGAGGATCGAGCCGTCGACTGTCACGTCGACGCCGAGGGTGCCCGCCCCGCTGCGACGAAGGGCGACTTCGTTGAGGGCATACGGGAAAAACTTCGGAACGCCCGGGCCTTCCAGCGAGACCTCGAGCATCTCCCTCTCTTCGATGGTGTAGTTATGCTCAAGAAGCGGCCTGAGTACCTCGCCAAGTTCGTTGTCCGAAAGGAAGCCCATACGTCCGAGATTGATCCCGAGGATCGGCACTCCCGCCTCGCAGACTATCCCGGAAGCGGTCAGGAAGGTACCGTCGCCGCCGAAGGCGATGAGCATATCAGTGTCGGGCTGCAGCCCTGCGGCCACATCGTAAACCGTCACGCCGCCTGAGGCAAGATCTTTGATGAAAGCCTTGATAGCGGGGTCGGCCGAAAGGCCTGATTTCTTTATGAAATAAGCAATTTTCATTTGGAGCCTCAAATTTAGCATAATTATTTGTAATTTTGCGCGTTTGTATGACAAGGCTTAGCGTAAATATCAACAAGATCGCGACACTCCGAAACGCCCGTGGAGGCAACGTCCCGGACGTGGAGAAAGCCGCCGTCGATATAGAGCGCTTCGGAGCAGAGGGCATCACTGTGCACCCCCGCCCCGACGAGCGCCACATCCGCTATTCCGACGTCAGGCTTCTGCGCCCGCTCGTGAAGACTGAGTTCAACATCGAAGGTAATCCGGAGCCTGCTTTCAGGGAGCTCGTGCTCGAGGTCGTGCCCGATCAGGTCACCCTCGTGCCCGATGCCCACGACGCCATCACCTCAAATGCGGGGTGGGACGTCCCGGCCCACAGCGAGTTCCTCTCCGAGATGTGCTCTCTTTTCCACTCCAAAGGCATCAGAGTATCGATATTCATCGATCCTGTGCCGGAGATGGCGCGGGCCGCGGCCGGGTGCGGGGCCGACAGGGTAGAGCTCTACACTGCGGGCTACGCATTCGATTATCCTTCCGGCCCGGAGGCGGCCCTGGCCCCGTACCTGGCGACCGCCCGCGCAGCACGCGACTGCGGTCTCGGTCTCAATGCCGGCCACGACCTCAGCCTCGAAAACCTCGAGTATTTCGTCCGCAACATCCCCTGGACCGATGAGGTCTCAATCGGCCACGCCCTTATTAGCGACGCTCTCTACATGGGGCTCGAAAACACGGTCAAGGAGTACCTGCGCCTTACACACGCTAACAAATAAAAATCAACAGATATGAAAAAGACATCACTTATCCTGAGCATCTGCGCTTTCCTTCTTGCTGCCGCAGCACTCGTGTTCACTCTCGTTCCTTTCGGCAAGGCTTCTGACAAAGAAGCAGCTGAGAACCAGCCCGAAGAGCCCGTTCTGAACATCGCTTACTTCAATGTCGACGAAGTCGTAGCCGGCTACCAGATGGCTATCGACCTCAACGCCGCTTTCGAGAAGAAGGCCAAGAGCGTCAACGACGACCTCACCCGCCGCAACAACAAGCTCGAGAACGAGCAGAAAGAAATCGCCGACAAGCTCAACAAGGGCCTCGTAACCCGCTCGACAGCCGAGGTTCAGATCGGCAAATGGCAGGAGAAAGTAGCTTCCTTCCAGAATCTCACCCAGCAGAAGAACGGCGAGCTCGCAGAGGAGCAGCAGGTAATGCTCAACAACATCGCCAATGCGATCGGCGAGTACGTCAAGAAGTACAATGCCGAGAAGGGCTACACTATCATCTTCTCCACCACCAGCGGACTTCTCAGCCAGCCGGTAGTTGATGCCGAAGCAGGTCTCAACATCACCAGCGCCATTATCGAAGGCCTCAACGCCGAGTATCAGGCAACCAAGAAGAAATAGTTTTGAAGAGGATCGCGACTCTGATTGCGGCCCTGCTCCTGGGAGCTGCCGCCGCTACGGCCCAGCAGACTGAGCCTGTGCCCGTCAAGGTGAGCACCGACCGTGTCCGCGTCGGGGACAAGTTGTACTATGCCCACGTGGTAACACCCCGCCAGACCCTGTACTCCATCGGCAGGGCTTATGGAGTCTCGACTCTCGACCTTATCGACTCCAACCCCAAGCTGGACCTGCGCAACAAGCCGATTCACCCCGGCGACGTGCTGCTGATTCCCATTAGGGTAGCAGTTAAGGAGGAGACCCCCGCGCCGGTGGACACTTCCGCGGCGGCAAATTCGCCGGTTTTGATGCCGGGTACTAGTCCTGCGGACTCACTCGAAACTCCTTCCGATTCTCTGACTGCCCAGGTCGATACGACAAAGACGCCCGCAGATTCACTGAAAGCTCAGGCCGACACTTTGGAGTCTCCCGCAGACACGCTGACAACCCAGGCCGACTCGCTCGTGCCTTCCGTTCCCGTACGTCCTCCGTTCATCTACGACTACGCCGACAAGATCCACGTCTCGCTCCTGCTGCCCTTCGCCGCCGACAATGAGGCCAATCCCCATTACCTCAATTTCTATTTCGGTGCGCTTCTGGCCGCCCGCGACCTGGCCGCAAAGGGCGTTGATCTCGATCTTACCGTTATCGACGTCTCTTCGCAGAGAGATTTCAAGAAAGCCGGCTACTCGCTCGCCCTGAGCGATGTGATCATCGGCCCCGTGAGCCCGGCAGACATCCGCCGCACGCTCAATCTGCTGCCCGAGGGCAAGAGCATCGTCTCGCCGATGGACCCCAAGACCGAAGCCCTCACGGTCGACTATCCGGTGATTCTTGCCGCCACTCCGGTTCGCACTCAAATCGACGATGCGATGGGCTGGATGAAATCCAACATGGATCCCAGGGATTCGCTGATCATTGTCAAGGAAGCCGGCTACCCCATGACCTACAACGCCCAGTACCTGATCGACAGGGCTGAGCCGGAGACCACGGGCGGAAGCATCCGCGTTTCTTACGCCCTTTCCGAGGGTATCAAGATGAACGAGTACTTCGCTGCCCACACCCACCTCAAGGATACAGTCACTTGGGTCATTGCAGCTTCGGAGCACGACGTCTTCGTCAAGGATGTGATCAGGAACGTAGCTCTTCAGAACTACATGGGCCACAACGCCTACATCTACGGGCCGGCCAAAGCCAAGTCTCCGGATATGGACGAAATGTGCGGTGCGCGTCTTCACCAAAGCGCCACATACTATACCGACTACAACGATCCATCCGTAATCAGGTTTGTCAGCGACTTCCGCGCTCTTTTCCAGACAGAGCCCGACAATTTCGCCTTCCACGGCTACGACACCATGATGTATTTCGTTTCGGCCTGCGACACCTACGGCCGCAACTGGAGTCAGAAACTCGACGAGATACAGATGTCCGGCCTACAGACCAATTTCAAATTCTGGTGGGATCCCGACAGGAAGGGCTACGTCAATTCCGGAATCCGCCGGGTAGTCTACTCTCCCGGTTTCAAAGCGACCCTCCTCAAATGAATACACTCCTGAAATCGGCCGCCGTCTGCGCGGCCTTTTTTGCAATTCTCTGCTGCAGCGGGCATGCTGGACTGACGCGCAGCGAAAAGACCTTGATCTCAAGTTCCGATTCGCTGATGCATGTGCTCGTCGTGTCGGACTCCTCGGAACTTGCCGTGCTGCGGGCCCGCAGTCTGGATTTTACTGATGCAGACCTTCGCAGTTCAGAATTCGCATCGCTGGTCGCAAAGATGAAATACACGGTTCAAGACCCTTCGCAGGACGGTGTCGGAATCGCCGCTCCGCAGGTCGGCCTCAACCGCAGGGTCATCATCGTCTGTCGTCTCGATCTGCCGGGCGAACCGTTTATCGCATACGCCAATCCGCAGATCGACACGCTTTGGGGCGACACCCTGACCGGACGGGAGGGCTGCCTCTCCATCCCGGGGCTTCGTGGCAATGTTCCCCGCTCCGAGTTCGCCGTCATCCGACACAAAGACCCCGCAACTCTCCAGGTTGTGCGTGACACCGTCAGCGGCTACGTCGCCCGCATCTTCCAGCACGAAATCGACCACCTCGAGGGCATCCTCTACACCGACCGCACCTCCGACCTCTGGGAAGTGGAGGAATAGCACTCTAGGGCTCTAGGGGACATCTCGCTGACTCACCCTCCACCATCAGCGCCGATCCGGGTCTTCACACCTCTGGTCATCGCCGGCCCAGGTCCTGATACCTAACCCCTCTAGTCATCGCCGGCCCGGGATCCTGGTACCCGACCCCTCTGGTCATCGCCGGCCCCGGATCCTGGTACCCGACCCCTCTGGTCATCGCCGGCCCCGACCGGCGATCTTCTGATAATATATATACTACTCTGCCCCTTCACCGCTTCACCCCTGCGAAGCCTTCGCGTGTGGCAGCACCTCCGCACCCCTCTCCCAGTCCAGCGCGAGTGGCGCGAGGGCCTCGTGCGCAAGCCAAAAACTAGGTCGGCGGGAGCGGCGGTTTCCGGCAGTTAGCGCGGTAGGCCGCTCGTTCCCGCTTGCCCGGTCGATCTTGGCGAGCCTGTTGCACTCGCCTGGCCGGCGCGGTAACTGCCGAAAACCGACGAAACCACCGAGCCCCGCGGACACTCCCGCCCGCGACTTGCTAATCGCGTAGGAGTGATGGTAGCACTCCCGAACTCCGATGATTGTCGCCCTAACTCCCCCATTGTCCCGGCAGAGGCGTGGCTACCACCCCGCGCCGTGAGGGTGGGAGCCACACTCCGACACCATTCCGTCAGTAAATCGGCCATTTTACTAACCAAATCACTTTCGAAGACCCATTCCGTCAGTAAATCGGCCATTTTACTGACCAAATCACTTTCGGAGATTCATTCCGTCAGTAAATGGGGCGTTTTACTAACCAAATCACTTTCGAAGACCCATTCCGTCAGCAAATCAGCCGATTTACTGACGGAATTCATAGAATGCGCCAGATCGCG
>CAMNNY010000156.1 GCA_946546175.1 uncultured Bacteroidales bacterium | reverse complement strand
TTTGCAGGATCCGCATTTGCGCAGCAGGGCCTCACCGTAAGAGGCAAGGTCATCGACAGGGATGGCCAGCCTCTGCCAGGCGTTGCTGTTCTCGTCCAGGGGACTGACGGCGCGACTATGACTGACGTAAACGGCTATTACATAGTCGATGTACCATCAGCCTCGGTCAAGCTGGAGTTTACCTGCCTGGGCTATAAGACCCAGGTACTCTCAGTCCCGAAGAATTTCATCCTGGATGTTTACCTCGACGAAGACACCCTCGAGATGGAAGAGGCTGTCGTAGTCGGTATGGGTACCCAGCGAAAAGTCAGCGTGATCGGCGCCGTGAGCGCCATCGAAAACGAGCGCCTGCAGGTGCCGCAGCGCAACCTTACCAACGCACTCGCAGGGAAGGTGGCGGGCGCGGTTGTAGTGCAGCGCACCGGTGAGCCGGGCGTGGACAATGCGGAGTTCTGGATCAGGGGTATCTCCTCGCTCAACTCCAGCAGCCCGCTGATTCTGGTCGACGGCGTGGAACGCGACATGTCCGACCTCTCCATCGAAGAGATCGAGAGCATCTCGGTGCTTAAGGACGCATCTGCAACCGCAGTCTACGGCGTGCGTGCGGCCAACGGCGTCGTGATCGTAACGACCCGCAGGGGAGTCGCCCAGAAGCCGGTGATCGAAGTCAAGGTCGAAAGCGGCGTGTCCAACCTCATCTCGATGCCGCAGCTGATGGACGGAGCCAACTACATGAGGCTCGCCAACGAAGCCGCTGGCCACGAGATGTACACGGCCGATGCCATCTACCAGACCGAGCACAATATCGATCCGTTCCTCTACCCCAATGTCAACTGGTTCGATACCATCTTCAAGAAGTACTCCTCCAACTCGCAGGCTTCGGTCAGCGTGCGGGGCGGCGGCGAGCGTGCGCGCTACTACACCACCCTCACCTACATCAAGGACAACGGTAATCTCAACGACAATCCCGACGCCGACTACAGCACCAACATCCATATCACGAGGTACAACTTCCGCTCCAATATCGATATGGACGTGACGCCCTCGACGGTGCTTTCGCTCGAGATCGGTGCAAATATGACGGATGCCCACCAGCCCGCGCCTATCACCAGCACCACCTCGTTCGCTTCGGTCGCAACTGAGCTCTTCAGCCTCTGCTACAGCCAGAACCCTATCACCACTCCGGTGATGGTCCCGATCGGCCGCGACCTCGACGGCAACATCGAGTGGGGCTGGGGCTCAGACCTCACGGTGTCTGCCGGCAACCCTGCCGAGCGTCTGTTCGGCTCCGGTTACAACAGTACGGCAAAGTCGCAGATAATGAGCCAGATTCTCCTTAAGCAGGATCTCGCGGCGCTGACTGAAGGCCTCAAGGCCCAGTTCTCCTTCTCGTACGACGCCAACTCGACCAACGTCCAGAGCCGTCGCAAATACTCGTCGCTCTACGCCATCAACGGTCTTAACGACGACGGCGAGTACATCATCTCCCAGACCAGGGTCGGCGACGACTACCTCGGCTACGGCTATCTCAACGCCTCCAACAGGGCTACCGAGCTCAAGGCCCAGCTCAACTACGACAGGGTCTTCGCAGAGAAGCACCGTGTGGGAGCGATGCTCATGTACTACCAGAGAGAGTATGTGATCACCGATGCCCCCACCTCCACGGCTGCTCTTCCTTACCGTAAGCAGGGTGTGGCATTCCGTACCACCTACTCCTACGCCGACCGCTATTTTGCGGAGTTCAACGCCGGCTACAACGGTTCCGAAAACTTCGAGAAGGGCCACAGGTTCGGTTTCTTCCCGGCAGGCGCGGTCGGTTATCTCGTAAGCGGTGAGAAATGGTGGAACGTTCCGTTTATCAACTACCTCAAGCTGCGCGCATCGGTAGGCCTCGTCGGCTCCGACGTGCTCGCGGCCAACGGCCGTTTCGGTTACCTCAGCACCTGGGGCTGGGGCCTTGGAGGCCACCGTTTCGGCGGCCCTACCACCGGTACGACCCTCCCCGGTATCGGCGAAGAGCAGGAGGGCGTGAGCGACCTCACCTGGGAGAAAGGTCTCAAGAAAGACGTCGGCGTCGAGATCAAGATGTTCGACTCCAAGCTTTCCCTCAACCTCGACTACTTCCACGAGCGCCGCTGGGATATCCTCATCCAGCGCTCATCGGTGCCTGCGGTCGCCGGACTCAACACCCAGCCCTATGCCAACATGGGCGTGATGACCAACCACGGTTTCGAAGGAACGGGTGAGTTCGCCCACCATATAGGCGATTTCGGCTACAGGGTCTATGGCAACTTCTCGTTTGCCCGCAACAAGATCCTCGAGAAAGACGAAGCGCCCACCGACCCTTGGCGTATGAGGACCGGCCGCCCCTACGGGCAGTGTTTCGGCCTTGTCGCAATCGGTATCTTCAAGAACGAAGACGAGGTGGCTAACAGCCCTGTCCAAGAGTTCGGAAGCTACGGAGTCGGCGATGTCAAGTATCTCGACTACAACAAAGACAGCGTGATCAACTCCCACGACGAGGTGCCCATCGGCTTTTCGCGTGTGCCTGAGCTCAATTACGGCTTCGGCTTCCAGCTCACATGGAAGGGCTTCGACTTCGGAGCATTCTTCCGCGGCCAGAGCCGGGTCACCTACTACCTCGGTTCCACCTACTTCCCCTTCTACACGGGAGTGGGCAAGAACAACCTCTTCAAGGAGGCCCTTGACCATGTCACGGTCACGACCGACGTCTTCGGTAATCCGGTGGCCACCAACCTCGATGCCCGCTATCCGCGCCTGACGGCTACTGCCAACGCCAACAACATGCAGACCTCCACCCGTACGATCTACGACGGAAGCCTTCTGAGGCTCTCGGACCTCGAGTTCGGCTACACCCTCGGAGGCAATGACTTCATCAAGCGTTTCGGCTGCCAGAGCATCAGGTTCTACCTCGTGGGTACCAATCTCCTGCGCTGGTCGCCATGGACGATGTGGGATCCCGAGACAGGCTCGCGCAACGGCAACTCCTATCCTCTCGCCCGCAAGGTCAATATCGGTGCAAGGTTCACATTCTAAAAGGAGGACAAGACGATGAAAAAGAATTTGATACTCATACTTGCTGCAATCTTCACTCTTGGCGCATGCAACTACCTCGACAAGCAGCCTGACGACATGAAGACAGACGAGATGGTGTGGACCAACAAAAACGAAGTCTACAAATATCTCACAAACTGCTATGGCGCGCTCCCTCTGGACAATCTCCATCAGGACGACCCCTGGCTGGGTTGCTCCGACGAGTGCGATATCGTGTGGTACGTCTACGCGTCTTATTCGATCAATCTCGGCAGCTGGGAGCCCTCGACCCCCTTCTACGTGAAGTGGGGCACCTACTACAAGGCAATCAGGGCGACCTTCGTGCTTGAGAACAACATCGGCAGGTGCGCCGAACTCTCCGACGACCTCAAGGCGAGGTACGTGGGCGAAGCGAAGTTCCTGCGCGGCTACTACTACTTCCTGCTCCTGCGTCAGTACGGTCCGGTAGTGCTCATCAAAGAACAGCTCTCCAACTCGACCGATTTCGGTTCGCTTCCCCGCGCGCCTTTCGACGAGGGTATTGAGTATGTGTGCAAGATGATGGACGAAGCGGAAGACCTTCTTCCTACTTCGTGGGTGTCGGAACCGTCCAACTACGGCCGCGCCAACAAGATCGCCTGCCGCGCCGTCAAGGCCCAGGCAAGGCTCCTTGCCGCATCTGAGCAGTGGAACGGCAACCCCATGTATGCCGATTTCAAAAACCAGGACGGCACCCATCTTGCCAGCCAGGTCTATGATCCCCAGAAGTGGCAGCTTGCAGCCGATGCCGCCAAGTCAGTAATCGCTATCTCCGAAGCCGAAAGCGGCACGCTTGGGCTTTATACTGCAGGCCAGGACGTCAACTCCGCCACATACAATCCCTACAAGCCGTACTACGAGCTCTTCAACAACGGCTGGAACAAAGAGATAATCTGGGGCACGATCGACGCCGGACGTCCCGACTGGACCTTCAACGGCCAGCCGCGCTACGCGTGGATGATTCACTGCAATCCCGTCAACAACCGCGCATCCGCGGGCATGGGCGGCGTAGGACCGACTCTCCGTCTGGTAGACGCCTTCTATATGGAGAACGGCTACGGTATCGAAGATGCCGCCTCCGGCTACAAAGACAGCGGATTCGCCCTCTCCGACGGACCCCACATCACAGTCCCGGAGTCCCAGCAGTCTACCGAAACAGGCCGCGTCAAGCTCATCGACCAGCTCAAGAGTCTCGATGCTTGGGGCCACATGAAGGGCGACCACAACATGTTCGCCGGCCGCGAGGCCCGATTCTACGCTTCGATCAACTACCAGCACAGGATCAACCTCACAACCTCCAACGACAAGGCAGGCCGCAACCTCTGGAGTTCTTCCAAGAATGCCGACGGCTACGGACGCCTTGAGTGCTACTTCGGCGGCACCGCAAACTCCGCATCCAACCTCTACAGCTACTCCACTACAGGTTTCTACCCCCAGAAGAGGATAGTGCCCTGCACCTGGGATATAGACAACAACCTTTCGGGCAACTACATCTCGATCTACATCCGCTACGCCGAGATCCTTCTCGACTACATCGAGGCTCTCAACGAGGTCGACCCCGGCAATTCCGACATCCGCACCTACTGGGATCAGATCCATGCCCGTGCCGGAATCCCGAGCATCTTCGAGACTCACCCCGAGATCGCCGGCAACAAGGAAAAACAGCGCGAGTACATTATCAGGGAGCGCCAGATCGAGCTCAACCTCGAGGGTGACCGCTACTACACCACCCGCAGGCGTCTCCTTTCGGGTACTCCCGACGCCGGCGGCCCGACGGATCCGCGAAAGTATGGCGACGGCGGCAGAGTCTGGGGTCTTACGACCTTCGGCGACTACAAAGGCGACCCTGCGACCAACGGATTCGAATCGCCCGAATTCTACGTAAGAAGGGCAATCGAAACCCGCGTGTGGAAGGACGCCTACTACCTCTTCCCGATTCCTCAGACTGAAATAGACAAGAGCCCCGCCCTGGTCCAGAATCCTGGCTGGAGTTCAACAGACTAACCAAGTACAAGATGAAACGCCTTATTTGTTCTATAGCAATACTCGGCGCACTGGCCGCTGCCTGTACGCCTGCGCAGGTCGATCTACATCCCGCCATCCCGGTCTATCCTGTCACGGTGCCGATCAAGGCCGCGACAGCCACTTCCGGCGGAGCTACCGTATCGGGTGTGATTGACAACAATGCCCACACTATCGAATTTGCCTTCGAGGCGTCCGGGGCCGATCTCTCCAAAGTCTCTGTCCATCTGGACCTCTCGCCCCGCGCCAAGTGCGACGAATTCGCCCAGGACAAGGAAGTGGATTTGTCGTCACCTTATCAGTTCGCGGTAGGCAATGCAGTTGAAGACATTACCTTTACGATTTCGGCAAGGAAGGTGGAGACTGCCGACCCGGTGCTCTCTGCCTATGCCGTCTCTCCCACAGTCGGTAATATCTATGGCACTGTAGACAACAATGCCCACAAAATTTCGTTCGAATTTACTGCCGGCTCTGTCGACATGTCTGCGGTTCAGACCGTAATCGAATTCTCTCCGGTGTCCGAACTTAAGCAGGGAGCATTTACCGAGGCCACCATCGACCTCCGCACCCCTTACCAGTTTGTCTGCACCGACGGTATCCACGACCTTACCTACACCATCGAAGCCAGCATGGCGGCAGCCTCGCTGATCGACTTCTCGCAGTGTAAGGTGATCAAGGGCGTTCCCGGAGAAGCCCCCGCGGCTGATCCTGAGCACATAGCCGGCGGAGAGTACCTCCAGAAGAGCTGGGACGGCAAGCCGTTCAACGATCCCGGTAACCTCTTCGACGGAGAGTGGATGAGCAAGGCCGAGGCCTACGACGAAGTAGGATACCGATTCTTCGGCCAAGGCTTTGTCACGGAAGCATACAGCACGTGGTTCGTCTTCGACATCGGCGCCAAGGCTCAGGTCGAAAAGATAGTCATCTGGCCTTACTACCCTTACAGCCAGGGTCACTGCCCTTGGAAGTACGAGTTCTACGCCTATGTGGGCGAGGGCGATGTGACAGCTTCTCCCTGGTCTGCAACAAGCCCCGACTGGAAGCTCGTGGCTCAGGACGACCTTACCGACTGGTACTACGAGCAGCGCGAAGCTGAGGCTCAGAAGTCGACCATGTACGGTACCGAAGATGATCACTGTACTACCGGACGTACCGTTGCATTCGACACTGCAGCTCCCGCGGCCCAGTTCTACTGCTACCATATGACCTCCAATATGTATGCTCTGGGCAAGGAAGAACTCTTCCAATGGTGGACGGCACGCACCAGGGCCTTCACGATCTCAGAGTTCCAGGTCTATGCGTACTAAGACATTATTTCTCGCTGCGTTTCTGACTCTGCCGCTTCTGTTCTCCTGCCGGGGAACGGAAGCGGAAGACTCGCAGCTCCCCCGGTTGGAAGCGCCGTCGGCTGTGGTAGTGACGACCACTCCCGAGGGCAAGGCGGTGGTCGGCTGGCAGGACAACAGCACCCGCGAAAGCGGATTCTCCATCTGGACCAAGACCTCGTTCTACGGTCTGCCGGAGAAGATAAGTGAGGTAAGCGCCGATGTGACCTCCTGCGATGTGACTGAATTTCTCAAGAGCGGCTCCTCTTATTATATAGGAGTCGCGGCGGAAGGCACGCATGGCGTCACGGCTTCTTCGGAGATCAAGTATTCGACCATCTATAGTTACAAGGAGATTGTCCCGACCCCCGGTCCCGGTCCTGATCCCGGTCCTGATCCGGGTCCTGATCCCGGCCCCGGCCCTGATCCTGTCGACGAAACCCCCGCAGTCTTTTTTGTGGGTGAGCCGGTCTGCACAGGCGCTTCCGTCAGGCTGGAGTATGCCCTCAAGAATATCCCCAAGAAGTCGGTTACTTACGGCCTTACCTGGAACGAGGAAGGCGGTGCGCTTGCCGATGATCCCGTCTCGACCCCCGGAGGCACTGACCGCCGCGGCTACGAGACGGTGGTTCAGGCTATCCATGCAACGTGTCTGGAGCAGGGCAAGACCTACAAGATGCGCGCATGGCTCAAGGTCGCAGGCAATACCTACTACAGCGACGAGATCGACGTGGCTCTCGGGCCTGCGCCCGACCCCATAGTCTTCGATTGGACGGATATCACTCCTGCAGGTTTCCCCTCCGA
>CAMNNY010000155.1 GCA_946546175.1 uncultured Bacteroidales bacterium | reverse complement strand
TCACATAGTCGATCGGATCGTGCAGAAAGTCGTGCTTGGAGCCGGCGGCCTTCTCGCAGACCATGTCCTGGTGGGCCTGGAGGACAAGGGTCGGGACTGACTCCTTGCCGGGAGCGGCCTCTTTGCTGATGCAGACATTTCCTATCTCGTCGCGGTGGGCCTCAAGGCCATGGGCGGCAGCCCAGTCGAGCAGGTAGGCGGTCATCGGCTCTTCGTGGCCGGACTCGCGGGGAATACGGGTAATCTCCTTGAAGATATCAAGGACTTTTGCAGCATCCATTGGCAGAAATAATTTGGTTAAAGTTCGACAGGGCAGAGTATGTTCTGAAGATCAGTGACATACTTCTTGAATACCCTGTCTGTTGACATAAGATCAGAGACGATAGAGCAGGAATGGAGGACCGTGGAGTGGTCTTTGCCGCCTGTCTCGGCTCCGATAAGCGAAAGCGAACAGTTGGAAATCAGGTTGCGGCAGAGGTACATCGAGATCTGGCGGGCCTGGACTATCTGACGCTTGCGCGAAGTTGAGACCAGGTCGGCGTGGGTGATCTTGAAATACTCGCAGACGGTATCCTGTACCTTCGAAATGTTGATTTCGTTGGTGTTTTCTCCGACAATCTTGTCGACTATGCTGTTGGCCAGTTCGATTGTGCAGTCTTTGTGGGCGAAGGTGGCGTACGCCATCATGGATATGAGTGCACCCTCGAGCTCCCTGAAGTTGTTCTTTACGTTCATGGCTATATGCCTCAGAACATCCTCGCTGACGGGGAGGCCTTCCTGAAGGCAGCGCTTCTGAAGCATTGCGAAACGGGTGGCATAGTCGGGGTGGCCGAGCTCGACCGAAAGACCCCACTTGAAGCGGGACAGCAGCCTCTCCTCGAACCCTGCAAGGTCTTTGGGTGCACGGTCGGAGGTAAGGATGAGCTGTTTGCCGTTCTGGTGGAGGTGATTGAAGATGTTGAAGAAGGCATTCTGGCTGCCTTGTCCGATCAGATCCTGGATGTCGTCCACGATCAGGACATCTATCTTCATATAGAACGCCAGGAAGTCAGTGAGTTTGTTGCGAACGCTGACGGCGTCCATATACTGGGTCTTGAACTCGTTTCCGGTGACGTACAGAACGGTGAGGTCGGGGTACTGCTCCTTGACGGCGTTTCCTACGGCCTGGGCGAGATGGGTCTTGCCGAGGCCCGAACCACCGAAGATGAACAAGGGGTTGAACGGGGTCGTTCCGGGCTTGGACGAGATATCTTTACCTACAGTAATGCCGACTTTGTTGCATTCTCCTTCGATGAGGGTGCTGAAGCGGTATGCGGGATTGAGTCTCGGATCGATCTGGATCCTCTTAAGGCCGGGGAAAACCAGAGCGCTGGGATTGCCGGAGGAGGTGTACGAGGGAACGGAGACCGGCTTGTTCTGCGCGGTTGCGCCCTCTATGCCCGAAACTGTCATGGGCTGCTGGCCCTGGACGGGGCGCACCCTGTACATCAGACGCGCACCGCTACCGAGTTCCCTGCGGAGGGTTCTGCTGAGAATGTCGAGGAAGGCGCTCTCAAGATAACTCCTATAATAGTCGGTGGGGACTTCGATGGTGAGCGTTGAACCTACAAGAGAAACCGGCCTGATCGGTTTGAACCAGGTCGCAAACTGCTGAGGCTCGATATTCTGCTCGATTATGCGCAGACAGCTCTGCCAAACAGCTATATGTTTGTCGTTTTCTTGCATTGTTTCGGATGGTCAAGTAAAACACTACATTGTCAGATGACCGAATGCAAATGTGGAGGAAAAAATCTTTACAAAAAAATTATTTTTATATTGTTTTTGTTCTTTTTTTGCTGTAGATTCTAAAAACGGACCACCCGAAAATACCCCCTTCTATGATTTTGAAAATCAGGCAATTATTTTGTTTACATTTGTGTAACACGCGGATTTATCCACCCGTTATAATTTAGAATAAATCAAAATTCGCGTATTATACTATTTCGCCCTGCTGATGGTTTCTCCCTCAATTTTTACGAGAAAACAGTCGGGATAGGACTTTGAGATTTCAGCCTTTTTTGCCTCGGATTCGGCTTTTGAGCCGCTGACCGCGATTACATGTCGATACAATTTGCCGTTCGGAGTCTTGATTACTATCGGTTTATAGCCGAGAAGCCTGCTGTCGCCCTCATGAAGGACCTTGGATAAAGTGGCGATCTGGATGCCGTAGAGGACTTCGGCGGCAGCGGCAGGCTTTTCTTCAGCCTTGCGCATTTTGCCGGCGGGCTCGTCCGAAGGCATCATAGATTTGTCGTACTCTTCTTTATACGCTCCGAAGGCTTTGTAGAGACAGTCGGCTATCTCTTCCCTGCTGCCGGAATCCCTCAGGGTCTGCAGGTCTGATTCGTTGCTGATGAATCCGAGTTCGACAAGGACTGATGGCATCGAGGTTTTCCACAATACATAAAAAGGATCCTGGCTGACGCCCCGGTTGCTCTTGATCGGGCCGGCAGCGAGTTTGTCTCCGATTATCTGCGCGAGAGCGATGCTCTGTTCGAGATTGGCGCTCTGCATCATAGTCATGAAGATATATGATTCGGGATCGGTAGGATCGAAGCCGATCGCCTCGGGGTTGTAGTCGTCGTCGAGGGTGATTACCGAGTTCTCGCGCTGGACCATCGCGAGGTTGGCCTTGTAGAGGTCGGTCCCCTTTTTGTGGGACTGCCCGAGTACGTGGACGGAATATCCGTTGGCCACCGTGCCGGCAGAAGAGTTGATATGGACAGAAATAAAAAGGTCTGCTCCGGCTTTGTTTGCAATTGCGGCACGGTCATTGAGGGTAACGTAGTGGTCAGTGCTTCGGGTCATGATCACATCGACACCGGGATAACCCTCGCGGATTTTTTTCGCAAGCAGTTCGGCAATGTCGAGGACGAAAGTCTTTTCGTACGATTTTCCATCCTTGCTTACTGCGCCGGGGTCCTTGCCGCCGTGACCGGGGTCGATGACAACGGTGCTTAGTGTCAGTTTGTCGGCCGCGAAAGCCTGCAGAACGATGAACAAGACTGAAATGAGCGAAGTCAGGATGCGTTTCATACGTTGAAAACTTGGAAATAAAATAGTATATTTGCGCTTCTACAAAAATAGCAATTTTGCGGAATAAATTCATCCATATAGTGATGTTTGTGCTCGTCCTGCTTTTTGCAGCCGGCACTGATGCCCTTGCGCAGAGGCGCACGGACCGCAAACCCCTTGCCGGAGGCGCCCGGCCCAAGAAAGAAGCCCCGCCGCCGGATTCTCTGGAAATCGCCAGACGCGATTCAGTCGCCAGGGCGGATTCTCTCTTCAGGGTCGACTCGCTCAGGATGCTGGGAATGAGTTCCTTACAGCAGCCAGCCTTCTCGTCTGCCCGAGACTCCATCGTGGAGGTTTTCACCGACGGCAGCCGCAAGATATTCTACTACGGAGACGTTACCGTCAAGTACCAGGACATCACCCTCACTGCCGAGCGGATGGATTACGACCTGAGCACCGGTGTTGTCTATGCCTATGGCGTGCTGGACACCCTTTCGGGCGAATGGATAGGCCGGCCGGTGATGAGCCAGGGCGGAAAGACCTATAAGATGGCCGAAGTCCGTTACAACTTCAACAACCGCAAGGCGAGCATCAAACAGGTCATCACATCCGAAGACGACGGACTTTTGCACGGTTCGCATGTGAAGATGATGCCGGACAAGTCCATCAACGTCGACCACGGCAAGTACACCGTCTGCGACCTGGAGCATCCTCACTACTGGATGGAACTCTCAGTGGCGAAGGTGGTGACAAAGCCCTCCCGCAAGACGGTTTTCGGTCCCGCCCACCTCGTGGTGGGAGAT
>CAMNNY010000154.1 GCA_946546175.1 uncultured Bacteroidales bacterium | reverse complement strand
TGCCGCACACCTTGCACGCCCCGAATGGGCCAGAGGGCATTGAGAGGCAGATTGGCCGTGCAAGGTGGTCAACACAAAAGCACACCTTGCTCAAACGCGGTGGATTAGGGGGCGCTACCATGACTCTTGCGCAATCATATTTCGGGTTCGGGAGTGCTACCATCACTCCTACGCGATTAGCAAGCCGCGTGCGGGAGTGTCCGCGGGGCTCGGTGGTTTCGTCGCTTTTCGGCAGTTACCGCGCTAACTGCCGAAAACCTCCGCTCCCGCCGACCTGACTCTTTGCTTGCGCGCAGGGCGTACGCGCCACTCGCGCGGAGTCGGGAGTGGGGTGCGGAGGACGTGCCACACGCGAGGGCTTCGCAGGGCGAAGCTACCAGGGTGCGGGCGGATTATTAATTTTCGAAGTTGGGGCATCTCTGCGTCGAATGGAGCAGAGCTACGGAGAATCGGCGGGAAGTTGGGGCAGCTCTGCGCTAAAAGTAGCAGAGCTGCGGCAAAATAGCAGAGATACTGCAACCCCGGCGCCGGGGAAATTGGGGGATTGCTGGAGAATTGTTATATTTGTAAGCTATGCTAATCGTTTTGGAAGGACTGGACGGGGCAGGGAAGTCGACCCAGGTCCGGAAGTTAAGAGAATACCTGGAGGGGAAGGGCCCTCTGGAGTACATACATTTTCCCAGATACAATGCTCCCGTGTATGGCGAGCTGATTTCGAGATTCCTCAGGGGGGATTTCGGCACTAATGAGACCGTTCACCCGCAGCTGGTCGCGCTGATCTATGCGGAAGACCGCCACGGAGCGGTGCCGGTAATAAGCGAAGCCCTGCAGAAAGGAAATGTCCTGTTCGACCGTTATGTCTACTCCAACATAGCGTACCAGTGCGCCAAGCTCAGCGACCCTGACCAGATCGAGAGCCTGCGCAAGTGGATAGTAGACACTGAGTTCGGAATCTTCGGCGAGCCGAAGCCAGACCTGAATATCTTCCTCAATGTCCCGCTGAGTTTTGTAGAAAACAACCTGACACACCAACGTGAGGGCAACGACCGCGACTACCTTAACGGAGCGCATGATATCCACGAAGCAAGCATGGACTTCCAGAGGCGCGTAAGGGACATCTACCTGCTCCAGGCCCGGAAGGACCCGGACTTCAAGGTGGTGGATTGCTCTGATGCCGAAGGGAACATGCTCCCTGAGGATGAAATATTCGCAAAAATCAAAGCTCTCGTAGATGAACGCCTCTGAGTTTTTCCGCAGAGTAGCGGCGGTTTTATTCGGCCTCGTGCTTTTCCTGGGCGGGCTTCTCAAACTCACGGACCCCGTGGGGGCGCAGCTCGTGATGGAATCGTACCTGAACTTCTTGCATCTTGGGTTCCTGAGGGTTCTGGCTCCCGTGCTGACCCTGTTTTTCAATCTGCTTGAAACCTTCGTCGGAATTGCGCTCATAGCCGGGGCCTGGACCCGCTGGGTAAGGTGGATTGCGCTCGGACTGATGTGCTTCTTCACGCTCCTCACGCTCCTGCTCCTGATCTTCAACCCCGCCATGGACTGCGGTTGCTTCGGGGAGATCGTGCATCTGACCCATTGGCAGAGTTTCCTTAAAAATATAGTCCTGCTGCTCCTCTGGGTAGTGGCATTTGTCCCGACAGGCAAACTCCGCCGCCAACATGTCCGCAGGCCGGTGCTTGCCGGCATGGCGATGGCGGGCGCTGTCGTCTTCGGAATCCACGGATACCGCCATCTCCCGCTACTCGATCTCACCGACCTTAAGCTCGGCACGGAACTCACGGAAGGCAAGGTATCTCTGCTCGGAGAAGACGGCGATTACCACGACGAACTCGCCCTCGACGGCCGCGTGCTGCTCATTTCGGTTTACGATCCCGCCGCGCTCAGCAAGGGAGAGCGGGAGCGCATCGGGCAGACGGTGAGCGATGCACGCGCGCTCGGCCTCAAGCCGATAATCGCGACCGCGCAACCCCTCGACCCCGACGACATGCTCGAAGGAGCGTACATCGCCGACCGCAAGACCCTCAAATCGCTCAACCGCTCCAACGGCGGGGCGACCTACATCTCCGACGGGCAGATCGTCAGGAAGTGGAGGATAGGAAGGTCGACGGCAGCAAGACTCGGGGATACGATCGCTAAGGACCCTGCTACCGTGATCGGAGAGAGCGTAGTCAGGGGACGATTGACAGTCGGAACATATCTGCTCGTCACGATTGTACTGATCCTTATCTAAAATTTGGAAATTAAGAAATAATGCTTACCTTTGCAGTCCCAATACCGCGGGGTAGAGCAGTCGGTAGCTCGTCGGGCTCATAACCCGGAGGTCGGAGGTTCGAGTCCTCCCCCCGCTACTACTTGAGGGCTTAGCTCAGTTGGTTCAGAGCGCTTGCTTGACAGGCAAGAGGTCACTGGTTCAAATCCAGTAGTCCTCACACGAAAAAGCAGATCGGATTCGGTCTGCTTTTTTTGTGTGGTGGGTCTTTTTTGCTACATTTGCATTACTATGAACACTAAAGAGAAATTCGTAATAACCATCAACCGCGAACTCGGAAGCGGCGGACGCACCGTGGGCGAGAAATTGGCAGAGAAGCTCCAGGTTCCGTTTTACGACAAGGCAGTCATCAAGGCCCTTACCGAGAAATACAACCTCAATGTCGAATCGATCGAAAAGCTGAAAGGAACCCGCCACAGATGGTGGAGCGAGTTCAAGAGGGCCATGATCATCGGGCAGAACATGGGGCAGGCCCGCGAGTATTTTGCTCCTATCTATGCCAACGACCCCAACCTGCTGACGACCGAAGAGGTCTTCGCGGCCGAATCGGAGATCATCAGGGGCATCGCGGACGAAGAGTCGTGCGTGATTGCCGGCAGGTCGGCCTTTTTCGTGCTCAAAGACTACCCCAACAAGCTCAGCGTGCTGATCCAGGCGCCGATGGAGAGCCGTATCGCGAGGGTGATGGCAAAGCAGGGCATCAGTCGTCAGGAGGCTGAGAAGGTCATCAAGGAGGTCGACAAGATGCGCGAGAACTATGTGGTCAATTTCGCCCACACTTCGCGCTACGACACCCGCAACTACGACCTTGTGATAACGATGGACGGAAAGCCCGAGGAGGAAGTCGCAGATCTGATTCTCAAGTACATAGGCTTGTAGATCATGACGGCACTGATCACCGGTGGCAGTTCCGGCATGGGGCTTGAGTTCGCCAGGCAGCTGGCGAAAAGAGGGTATGAACTTATCCTCGTGAGCAACAGGCAGGAGGAGTTGGAGGCGGCGGCCGCGGGGCTGCGCGCCGAGATGCCGGTGGAAGTGGCGGTGCGCTGTCAGGATTTGGCGCGCAGCGAAGCGGCCGACGACCTCTTCGCAT
Organism: uncultured Bacteroidales bacterium; assembly: GCA_946546175.1. Lineage (GTDB taxonomy): Bacteria > Bacteroidota > Bacteroidia > Bacteroidales > UBA932 > Cryptobacteroides. Next base: position 7,269 of record CAMNNY010000154.1, on the reverse strand, counting down.
GGTGTACGCAGGAGCTGGGGCTGGTCCCTGACGTGCTCGTTAACAACGCGGGGATGTTCTTTTTCAAAGAGCTCCATTCGGAAGACCTGGACCGGGTGCAGGCGATGGTAGACCTGCATGTGGTGACTGTCACGCGTCTGTGCCTGCTGTTTGGAGAGCAGATGAAGCGGCGCGGCAGCGGGCGGATACTCAATGTCTCTTCCATGGCTGCTCGTATCCCTGCGCCCGGAATCACAATCTACGCGGCGACGAAGGCCTACCTCAAGAGCTTCGGCCGCTCGCTCTCTTATGAATTCAAACCCTATGGCGTGAGCGTGACAACGGTATGTCCGGCGGCGATCGCAACGCCTCTTTATCGCCTTAGCGAGAAGCAGATGAAGATGTGGCTGGCCGTCGGGCTGATCCATACCCCGAAGTGGCTGGTCAGAAGGGCCCTCAGGGCGATGTTCCGGGGGCGCAGGGTGGTCAGTCCTTCGTTTATGAATTTCTGGCTGCCTTCTCTTATATGGCTGCTGCCGGGTTTTTTGATTGCCTGGCTGTGGAAAAAACTCAAATAACAGCTTATGAACCTGTGGAAAAAATGGACGGGCATCAGCCTGGTGCTCCGTATTCTGATAGGCGTCGTGCTCGGTGCGGCGCTGGGGCTTCTCGTGCCCTCATGCAAGGGCATCGGGCTGCTCGGCGAAGTCTTCGTCGGGGCACTCAAAGCCCTCGCGCCGGTGTTGGTGGCAATACTTGTCACCGCCTCGATCGCCCGCTCGGGTAAGGGACTTGGTAAGCGTTTTCTCACCGTCATTGTGCTCTATCTGAGTACGACCCTTCTGGCGGCGCTGGTCGCCGTGGGCGGGAGTTTCTTGTTCCCCGTCACCCTCCAGCTTAGCGGCGCCACGGCAGGCAGCGCCGCGCCCGGCTCGCTCGCCGAGGTCTTCAGGGGGCTTCTTACCAACATGGTAGGTAACCCCATCAGTGCGATTTCGTCAGCCAACTATATAGGCATCCTATTCTGGGCGGTCGTGGCCGGCGCTGCGCTTAAAGCTGTCGCTTCAGAAACTACACTGAAAGTGGTCGGCGATCTCGCAGACATGGTCTCGCTCTCAGTGGGTTGGGTTATCCAGTTCGCGCCTTTCGGTATCCTCGGCTTGGTGTTCAAGTCCGTCGCCGAGGGCGGCCTTGATATCTTCACGACCTACGGCAGGCTGCTCGCCCTTCTGGTCGGATGTATGGTTTTCGTCTATTTCGGTGTAAACCCGCTTATACACGCTTTGCTCCTGCGGCGCAACCCTTGGCCGTTACTGCTTCAGTGTCTGAGAGATAGCGGTGTAAACGCGTTTTTTACACGCTCTTCTGCCGCCAATATCCCCGTGAACATGGAGCTCTGCCGGCGACTTGGCCTCGACCGTGAGTTCTACTCGGTCAGCATCCCGCTGGGGGCGACCATCAACATGGAAGGCGCAGCCGTGACCATCACCGTCATCACGCTCGCGGTCACGCACACCCTCGGCATCGAGGTCGGCTTCGCTTCGGCGCTGGTGCTGTGCGTCGTGTCCGCGCTCGCCGCCTGCGGCACCTCCGGCGTGGCCGGCGGCTCGCTGCTGCTCGTGCCGATGGCATGTTCGCTGTTCGGGATCGGGCAGGACATCGCCATGCAGGCGGTCGGTATCGGCTTCATTATCGGCGTGGTGCAGGATTCGGTGGAGACCGCCGTGAACTCCAGCGCCGACGCTTTTTTCACCGCTACCGCCGAAATGCTCGACCGCAAGAGGCATCGTTTTTAAAAACTTCGAGCATCTCTGCCCTCTTTCGAGCAGAGGTGCCCAAACTTTTTAGTATATTTGCATCCGCATAACAGATAACACATAAAACACCCGATATGAAAAAATTCATCCGCTTAGCGACTCTGCTCGCGATTGCTGTCTGCGCATCATCCTGTCTTGCAGGAAAATACATGTGCAATTATGCTCTTAAGTTCAACCCCCACGGCGAGGCCGATATCGAGCGCACCCGCGAAAAGGCCGACTCGCTGCTCCCTGGCAGCACCGCATGGTACGACGGCCTCAAGGCTCAGGGCATCCTGAAGGATACCACGATCGTCGGCTACCGCGACTTCAAGGTCCACGCCTGCTATGTGCCCGCAGCCAACCCGGCCAAGGCGAATGGAACCGCCATCGTCGTTCATGGCTACGGCGACAACCACTTCGTGTTCCTCTACCTGGTCCGCATGTACAGGGACAATCTCAACTACAATGTCCTCTTCCCGGACCTCCAGTACCACGGCTACTCCGAGGGCGACCATGCCCAAATGGGTTGGTACGACCGTTTCGATGTGGAGAAGTGGGCTGAAGTGGCCCATGGCATCTTCGGCGACGACTTCGTGGTGCTCCACGGTGTATCGATGGGCGCCGCTACCGTAATGATGGCTTCGGGCGACGAGCTCCCTCCGTACGTGAAGGCAGTGGTCGAAGACTGCGGCTATTCTTCAGCATGGGATCAGTTCAAGGTCAATCTAAAGCAGAGCTTCCACCTTCCTCCGTTCCCGATCCTTACCAGCGCAAGCATGGTCAGCAAGAGCCGTTACGGATGGAGTTTCAAGGAGGCTTCCTCGGTCGAGCAGCTTAAGAAGTCGACCGTGCCGATGCTCTTCATCCACGGCGATGCCGACGATTTTGTCCCCTTCGAGCATCTGCAGAAGAATTACGATGCCAAGACGACCGGCTACAAGGAGATGTGGGTAGGCGAAGGCGCCGTCCATGCCAACTCCTATGCCAAGCACCCCGAGGAGTACGAGGCGCACGTGAAGGCTTTCCTTGAGAAGGTAAAGACTCTCTAGTCGCAGGGGAAGGTGACTCCCCAGCTGCGGCGCAGCGAATCCATCAGCTCCATGACGAGGACGATTTCCTCGTGGGGCATCTGAGGGAGTTCGAGGGCGCCGGTGAGAAGAGCTTTCCGGCAGGCCTCGAACTCATATTCGAAACCATTGATCTCAAAGGGCATCTCCCATTCTTTTTCGAGGAGATGTCCTTTTCGCATCAGGCTGAGCTTGGTGGGATGGATGGTGTCGTTAAATACGAGATAGCCAGTTTCGCCAGCAACTACGCTGATATTGCAGCCCTGGGTAGTGGCGGAGACATCGATCGTTGCCAGAACGCCGTTTTCCAGTTCGAGGATTATGCTTTCGGAGGCGTCGGTGCCGGTGGGGAACTTTGTGCAGTGCGATGTGATACTTGCTATGGGCGCGCCGCCGAACATCCTTACGAAGTTGAGGTTGTAGACGCCAAGGTCTAGGAGGGCGCCGCCGCCGAGCGCTGGGCTGAGGATGCGCTCCTTCGAGCCTACGTTGTAGGCGAGAGAGCTCCTCAGCGCCAGCGGTCGGCCCAGGGCGCCGCTTGCGATAATCTCACGCGCCAGGTCTTGAATCGGGAGATAGCGGCTCCAGATGGCTTCGGCAACGAGCACGCCGCTGCTGCGGGCAAGGCCGAGGACCTCGCGGGCCTCCCTGGCGCAGGCCATGAAGGCCTTCTCGACGAGGCAGGCCTTGCCCCGCTCGATCGCGGCGCGCGTAACGCCATAGTGAAGAGTATGGGGCAGAGCTACGTAGACAAAGTCTATGTCGGGGTCGGCAAGAAGATCGTCATAGGAGCCGTAGGCACGGGCGATGCCGAAGCGCGAAGCGAAAGCCGCGGCCTTCTCCAGGCTGCGGGAGGCAATCGCGATGCACTCCGCCGTGGACATTGCGCCAAGCGTAGCCGCGGCCTTCTCTGCGATATGGCCGGCTCCGATTATGCCGACCCTCATTACCGTATCTTTCATTTGTCGGCAGGAAGGACTATGCGCCTTACATTACATCCGACATAATTGCCAAGCACGATGATCGGGTAGTACCAGAGGATGTCCGGGGACCACTTCCACGCGGCCACGAGGTACACTACGTCGGCGATCGAGTGGTAGAATCCGCAAAGGATAAACAGAGGCACGCCGAACAGTACCGGCAGTATGGATTTGGTCGTACGGTACAGCCACACGGCGATGTCTATGATCAGACCGCAACCTATCGCGCGAAGGAAGGCGCGCCACGGGCCTACGGCGAGCCTCCCGGCGACGACCGTCTCGGCCGAGGCCTTCGGCGCGCCCCCGATAGAGAGCACCAGAAGACCGATAAGCACGCAGCCCAGCACATTGAACAGCCAGATCTTTGTGAGGCCGCCGATGTCAGTCATCACGCCGGCGCGCCCTGTATAGAGTGGAGTGCCCGAAAGCACCACGCCGATGAGGCCGAATGCGAAAATCACTGCACCCGGAATGCCGCCGAGTGCGAGGAAACCGTAAGCGCCGAGTCCGATCAGGATTCCGGCGAAAAGCGAACGTCTGTTTTCTTCCATAACACTACAAATATAGCAAAACTTGGGGCACCTCTGCTTAAATGGGGGCAGAGATGCTGATGGTTTTTGGAAAAGTTATTCGCCGCCGCTCATCTGGGAGGAGCCGGTGTTGGTGGCGCCGCTGCTCTTCTGCATGAGGTCGTCGTTGTTGATCGAGCGCTTTGCCTTGCGGACCTGGATGTTCTGGGCGGTACCGAAACGGTAACTCACGGAGATGCCTACGCGGGCGAGCGGGACGCTGGTGCTGAAGTTGTTGACGTAGTCGCTGCCTCTTGTATGCATGGCAACAGTCGCGGAGCCGCCTTTGCCGAAGCCGGACACTCCGTTGATGCCCACGGAGAGGCGGTCTTCGAGGAAACTCTTGGTTATGCCGCCCATCACTGCGCTGAATCCGTCCATCCAGCCGTCGAGCTGGTAATTGCGCGAGTTGTACATAAGGTTGAGGCTCAGCCTGAGGTCCCAGGGAAGGGTGTGCTGGATGCCGGCAAAGGTATTGAACTGCCAGCCGCCGTTGCGTAGTCCCTGAGTCTCGCTCGAGAGGTCGATGTAGCCGGCGCCGAGGTTGGAGTAGATGCGGGTCTTCTGACCGATGTTGACGTTGATGAAGGCGCTGGCGCCGAGGTTGCTTTCTTTTGCGATGTTGCCATAGGTGGTGTTGAGCACGCCGTCGGCGTCGAAGAAGCTGTACTGGTTGATCTTGTTGTCGCAGAAGGAGTAACGGCCGGTGAGGTTGACCATTACTACCGGTGAAAAGAAGTTCCAGACAAGGCCGATGTTGTGGGATTTCTCGGTCTCGAGACCGACATTGCCGTAACTGATGGAGTAGATGTTGGAACGGTTGACGTAAGGGTTGAGGTAACCGATGCCCGGACGGCTGATGCGGAGGTTGTAGGAGAGGCCGATGTTGGACATCATGCCGAGGTTGTACTGCACGCTGGCGGAGGGGACGAAGTTGCCGTAGTCGAGGCTGAAGTCGGAGCCGGCGCCGCTCTTGTAGCTCACCTTCTGGAAGGTGTGCTCATAGCGGAGCCCGGCTTTGCCGCTCCATTTTTCGCGGGAGAGGGTGTATTCGCCGTAGGCCCCAAGGATGCTGTTGAGGTGGGAGAATTCGACGCTGCTTGTGGCATCGGGTGTCCAGTCGCCGCTCTGCAGGGTGAAGTAACGGGAGTCGGAGTTGTTGGCCCTGGAGATGAACTTAGCCCCGGTCGAGAACGTGCCGCCGATGCCCAAAGGGGTAGTGTAGTCGAGCTGGGCAGTCTGCTCGATCATGTTTTCCTTATTGTCCGAATGACGGTCGTCGGCGTAGCCGTTGTAGGACATGTAGGTGTCGTTGCGGTTGGGGCGGGTGGAGAAGAGGTAGGAGGCTGTGAGCGTGCGGCCTTCCACGCCAGCGAACGAGCGCTGGTAGTCGAGTCCGGCGCGGTAGGAGGCCCAGCGGTAGGAGACGTCGGAGTCGGTGTCGTAGGAGAAGAGGGTGGCACCGCCCGGGCCGATCATCGTGCTGGTGCCGCTTTGGAGTTCGTTGGTGTTGAAGTCCAGGATGCCGATGGTGGCCGAGAGCAGGCGGAGAGAGTCGATCTCGTAGCTGGCGGTGATGTCGGAGAAGATGCCGGGGGCTTTCTGGGACATGTCGGAAGTGCTGGAGAGGTCGGAAAGGACGCTGCCGTCGGTGTCGAGGTTCTGAAGGGTGGTGGTGGCGGTCATTCCATCCATAGGCTGGTACATTGCGTTGATGTTGGCGCTGACGGAGAATTTGCCTTTCTGACCGGTGAGGAAGAGGCCGCCGCGGAGGTCGCCGTTGGTGTCGGCTTCGGTCTGGACGGAGGCGTTGTAGCCGTTCTGGATGGCCTGCTGGCCGGATGATTTGTCGGTGATGAGGTTGAGCACCCCTCCTACGCCTTCGGCATCGTATTTGGCGCCGGGGTTGGTGATGACTTCGACGCTCTTGAAGGCGCTGGCGGGCATCATCTTGAAGATCTGCGAGGGGTTGGAGGAGAGCATTGCGTTGGGCTTGCCGTCGACGTAGACCTTGAAGGAAGAGCTGCCGTTGACTGTGATGTTGTCCTGGGCGTCGACCGTGACCATCGGGACCTTGCGGAGCATGTCGAGCATGGTCATCGACTTGCTGTCGACATCGTCTTCCACTTTATAGGTCATCTTGTCGACTTCCATCTTGACGAGCTGGCGCAGGGCGGTCACGGTGGACCCCTGTAGGGTCTGCTCGTCGTCTTCGAGGAGGATGTCGCCGAGGTCGTAAGCTTCAGCGGATTTTATGTTGGCGGGGGAGGATTCGAGGGAGAATTCCACGTCGAGGGTTTTCTTGCCGAGGGCGGAGAAGGTGATGGTGAATGTGCCGCCGGAGCTGAGTTTCTGCTCGAAGAAGCCATTCTCGTCGGTGATGGTCATGACGATGGGGGCGGCGTCTTTGGGAGCGTCTGCGCGCACAATGGAGTAAGTGACGTAAGGCTCGGGCTCGCCGGTGCCGGCATCGAGGACGCGGCCTTTGATTGAGGTTGTTGTCTGGGCCATGGCCTGTGCCGGGGCCTGGAGGGCGAGGATTGCTCCGAAGAGCAGGGCTACTAACTTGATCGATTTCATATTGTCTGTCGTGTATTAGCGAAATAGTACACTGCAAAGGTATGTTGATTTTCTGAATATGCAATAGGTGCGCGAAAAATTTTTGCAATTATCGTTCCGAAGTTGAGGGGCTAGTGGGGGTGGATGGTTAAGGGTTGAGAGAGTTGGGGCATCTCTGCTTTGTGGGGTGCAGAGGTGCCAGAAGTTTTGCAAGCCGCTTCAGCCGCGCGTAGGCGCGGCGTATCGATGGCGTCTGAGGCCGCGAGGTCTCGAGCGGCCGGGTTTGCGAGGCCCCCGCCCTGGTTATGGCGGGGGG
>CAMNNY010000153.1 GCA_946546175.1 uncultured Bacteroidales bacterium | reverse complement strand
ATCAAGATGGCTGTCGCCAACACAATGCGCGTTGGTGCAGAGGGTATCAAGGTTCAGATCAGCGGCCGTGTAGGCGGCGCCGAGATGGCACGCAGCGAGATGTTCAAAGAGGGTCGTACCCCTCTTCACACCTTCCGCGCCGACATCGACTATGCACTTGCAGTAGCAAGCACAAAGGTCGGTGCCCTCGGAATCAAGGTCTGGATCTGCAACGGTGAGAAGTACGGAAGGCAGGACCTCACTCCCGCCGCCGTGGCTGCCGCCAATGCACAGGCTTCGGGCGCTCCCCGTCAGGGAGGACGCGACCGTGGCGGACGCCGCGGAGACCGTCGCCCCAGGCGCGAGTCCAAGTAGTTTTCTTTTAGCGGAAAATCACTATCTTTACAACCGGTTTCGCCTATGCGGGACCGGTTGTTTATTTAATTGATTTATTATGAAGAAGGTTTTTTATCTGGCAGTGGTAACTGCCGCAATGGTAGTTGCCTGCTCAAGTGGCAATATCGAAGAAAAAAAGGCGAAGTTCCAGCAGGACCTGCAGGCTATAGTTGCCGAATTCAATACTACAGTTGAGGCCGTTGATGCAGACACTGTTCTTACACAAGCAGAAAAAGATGCGAAAATTCAGACTGTATATGAGTCTGCCCAAGGTAAATACACCGATCTTTGCCTCAAGACCGTTAAGAAGAACCGTAACAACGAGCTTGGTCTGATGGCCTTTAGGGAGGTCTACGGAGATCTTGAGCCGGAAGAGGCAGAGAAGCTCATCGCGACCCTTGGCCCCGAACTTCAGTCTTCCGATTTTGTAGTTAAGGTAAAAAAGAACCTTGAGACCCTGAAGAATACCGCAGAAGGCAAGCCTTTCGTGGACTTTGAGGTAGACGGAGTGAAGTTCTCCGATTTCGTCGGCCGCGGGAAGTGGGTCCTCGTCGACTTCTGGGCCAGCTGGTGCGGTCCCTGCAAGAGGGAAATCCCGAACATCAAACACGTCTATGAGACCTATGCCGGCCCCGATTTCGATGTCCTGAGCGTCGCAGTCTGGGACGATCCCGAAGAGACGAAGAAAGCCGCCGCAGAACACGGCGTTGTCTGGAACCAGATAATCAATGCCCAGAAGATCGCTTCCGAGGCTTATGGATTCGACTCCATCCCTCAGATAATGCTCTTCGGCCCCGACGGGACTATCGTTAAGAAGGGTATTCGCGGCGCGGCTATCGAGGCTGCAGTCAAGGAGGCTCTTGGACGTTAGGCAGAAAATAGCACTGTTTCCCCATTCCCCCGGAGTCTATCGCTATTACGATTCCGAGGGAACGGTTATCTATGTGGGTAAGGCCAAAGACCTCCACAAGAGGGTCGCGCAGTATTTCGTGGCTCCGGAGAGGCTCAATGCCAAGACCCGCGTACTCGTGAGCAAAATCGCCGACGCGCAGTACTCGGTGGTCGATTCGGAGGCGGATGCGCTGCTGCTTGAGAACAACCTCATCAAGCAGTACAAGCCGAAGTACAACATCTTGTTGAAGGACTCGAAGACCTACCCGTGGATATGCGTGACCGGGGAGCCCTTCCCGCGCGTGTTCATTACCCGCAGGGTGGAGAAGAACGGCTCGCAGTATTTCGGCCCCTACAGCTCGGCCTTCCATGCCCATAAGCTGGTCGACTTCTTCACGTCGGTCTATCCATTACGCTCGTGTAAATACAAGATTGACTCCGAGGCGATCCTCCGCCACAAGATCCGCCCCTGCCTCGACTTCCATCTGGGCAAGTGCAAGGGTCCCTGCGTCGGGGCATATTCGCAGGAGGAATACGCAGCCGACATCGCCGAGATAGTCCGCATCCTCAAGGGCGATACAGCCTCGCTGATTCGCGAGTACACCGCCAGGATGCAGGATGCCGCCGCCGAGCTCGACTTCGAGCAGGCGCAGGTGCTCAAAGACCGCATCGACGTGCTCCGCGAGCACTACTCGAAGAGCGTTATCCAGGCGGCTAACGGCGGCTCGTTCGACGTGTTCTCGCTCGTCTTCGACGAAGCCTCTCCCGTCATGCCCTCTTCCGTCGCGCCCTCCCCGGTCATGCCCGACTCGATCGGGCATCTTCCATCCGCCGTTCCCGGCCCCGATCGGGAATCCTCCCCCGATACTCCCTGGGCTGCGTGGGGCAATTTCCTCCGTATCCGCGGCGGCTCGGTGGTCCAGTCGCTCAACCTGACCCTTCGCGCGCATATCGAGGAGGACCGTGCGACCCTTTTAAGTACCTTCATAGCAGAGATCGAGTCGCAGTTCGGCGAGCTCGCGAAGGAAGTGATCGTGCCTTTCATGCCCGACGTAGAGATTGAGGGCGTGGAGTTCAAGATTCCCGTGCGCGGTGACAAACTCGCCCTGCTCGAACTGAGCGCCAAGAATGCCAAGGAGTACCGTTTCAATTCGCTCCGCCAGCTCGAGAAGACCGACCCCGACAAGTTCCGTAAGGTCGCCCTCGAAGAGATATGCGACGCGCTCGGGATGAAGGAGCTCCCGGAGCATATCGAGTGTTTCGATAACTCCAACATCCAGGGAACCAATCCCGTGGCGGCCTGCGTGGTGTTCCGCGGTGGCGTTCCCTCGAAGAAAGACTACCGCAAGTTCAAGATCAAGACGGTCGTGGGCGCCAACGACTACGCCTCGATGAAAGAGATTGTCAACCGGCGTTACTCCAGAATGCTGGCCGAGGCCCCCGACGATCTGCCCCAGCTGGTAGTGATCGACGGCGGCAAGGGCCAGCTCAATTTCGCATGGCAGGCCATCCAGGAGCTCGGCCTCGAAGGGCGCTTTACCATCGTCGGCCTTGCAGAAAGGCTGGAGGAAATAATCCGGATGGGCGATCCGTATCCGCTTTTCCTTGACCGCAACTCTCAGGCATTCAGGGTAATAACCCATATCCGAGACGAGGCCCACCGCTTCGGCATCACCTTCCACCGCAGTCTTCGCCGCAAATCGCAGGTACACTCAATCCTCGACGATATCCCCGGAGTCGGCGAGCGAACGCAGCAGCGCCTGCTGCTGCATTTCGGCAGCGTCGCCCGAATCGCCGCTGCCCCCGAGGCCGAACTCGCTTCGCTCGTCGGCCCCAGGCTCGCCTCCCGCATCCGCGAGACCCTTACCCCGTCCCTCTTCCCGGACTCCGCCGCCCCTTCCGACCCACCCGTCACCCCCGACGCACCCGTCACCCCCGACCCTGATCGGGGACCCAACTCCAATTAAACATGAAAGAAGAAACATTCAATAAGTGGTTTAACGTTTTCATCCTCGCCGGAATGTCCGTGTGCGTGGTGCTCTCCTGCCTTGCAAAGCTGCGCGGCCTCGGAATCACCGACTGGAGCCTCTTTGGCGAGGCTCTCGGCTTCGGCGCCTCCGCTCCGAGCGGCCAGGTGTGGCTCCTCATCCTGACTGCGTTCGGCGCGCTTTTCGGAGTCGCCAGCACGGTCTGCTCGGCCAACGGCTCGATCTGGACCTTCGTCTTCGGCCTTCTGGATGTGCTGATCTATTCCTACATACTCCTCGATAGCAAGAACCCCTCGCAGTTCCTCCTCCACGTCCTGTACATGGTCCCTATGGAATTCGTCGGATTCTTCCAGTGGCGCAAGAAAGGAGCCGGGGCCAAGAAGCAGGTCCGGGCACAGCGTATCGGCAGCGGCCGCGAATGGCTCAAGTTCGGCGGCATCTTCGCCGGCGTGTTCGTTCTCGCCTCGGCCATCTCCTGGTTCGCCCTCTCGGCCGACACTTCCTCTGGCTCGCTGCACCTTGTGCCGGTTTCCCTCTCGGGCAAGATCCTTCTCGACGCCCTGATCACCACGGCCAACATCGTCGCGTTCGCGATGGGCGCCTTCGCCTACATGGAGCAGTGGTACCTCTGGACGCTCGTCAATCTCTCATCGATCGTCATGTGGGCCGGGATCCTCGCGCACGACCCTGGTGCCTCCTACGCCATCATTCCTCTGGTCAAGTACTCATTCTACCTGATCAACGGCATCAACGGCATCCGCATCTGGTGGAATCTCAGCGCCCCCGCTCCTTCTTCCCGCGCGTGACTCCCCGGACGGGCCTTGACTCAGCAGGCGCGGAGACGCTCCCCTCCCTTTTTGGAAAATAAAATAATTTATTAACTTTGCAGTTCCAATCGGCTTGCGATGCCTGCCGATGGATGGTTAGAAAAAACGAATAAAATTATAAACTACTAAAATTTAAATCAAAATGGAGTACGCTGAAATCGTAAAAAAGGTTCAGGCTATCATCGTTGACAAACTCGGTGTTGAACCTTCAGAGGTTACAGAGACCGCTAATTTCACAAATGATCTCGGAGCAGATTCTCTCGACACCGTCGAGCTTCTCATGGAATTCGAGAAGGTTTTCGGTATCAAGATTCCCGATGAGGAGACTGCCGGCATCGCTACCGTCAAGGACGCTTGCGACAAAGTAGCTGAGAAACTCGCCTAATTAACCTATTACATCATAAAAGAGGTCGGCATTCCGCCGGCCTCTTTTTTTTCTTCTCCGCTCCCGGCTACACCCGCTCCCGGCCGGCGATCTTTTGATAAATATATATACTACTCTGCCCCCTCACCGCTTCGCCCCTGCGAAGCACTCGCGTGTGGCACGCTCTCCGCACCTCACTACCGGTCCCGCGCGAGTGGCGCGTGCGCATCGTGCGCAGGCCAAAAACCAGGTCGGCGGGAGCGGTGGTTTTTGGCAGTTACCTTGGCAGGCCGGTTTCTCCCGCTTGACCGATTGATCTTGGCGAGCCTGTCGCACTCGTCAGGCCAGCGCGGTAACTGGCGAAAACCGACGAAACCACCGAGCCCCGCGGACACTCCCGACCGCGACTTGCTAATCGCGAAGGAGTGTTGGTAGCACACCCGCGTCCTGCTGCCCAAAAAATTCCACCTTGCACACCTAACTAGTTTTTCGCCAAACAGCTGCCGATTACACCCCCTCCAGAGGACATTCTAAGGCACGTCGTCCGGCAGCAACCCCTCATCTGGGCCCCTGCTGCTAGCCACACCCCATCCAGAAGCCCCTACAAGGCACATCGCTCGGCAGCTATTTGGCGAAAACCAGCCAAGAAGAGAACCACTCAGATCGCGCTGCGCCGAGCTCGTCGGGGCGGCTTA
>CAMNNY010000152.1 GCA_946546175.1 uncultured Bacteroidales bacterium | reverse complement strand
CCGGCTGCATCCCAACTGTGGTCGTTTTCGGTTATGAACTTACGATAGTAGTAGCCGGTACATGTCGCAGTACGGGCCGCTGCCTTCTCAAATTTCTGAATACCGTCCACTCCCCCTTCGTAGGCTTCGATCTTGCGGCCTTCCCAATCCTCGTTATTATAGAGGATAGTTGTATAGAAGCGCGGTTCCCTGCCGGAGAAAGGATCGTTGCCCCAGGCAGAGGGATTAGCCTTGTATGCATCCCATGAGAACGCAGTTCCATCCGCCATCTCGAAGGCATCTGCAAACTCTGCGGTAGGGGTCATCGGATAGCCGAAGCCCTTGTTGCCGTGGTTGGCGTTGTCGCCGGCAGGGCGGAATATCTGGTCGGCATTGTGGTTAAGACCGGTAGGCTGGAAGTCGACCACCATGAGGATTTCCTTGCTGAAGTGGTCTGAGAACACATTGGCATAGACCGGATCGAGTATTGCGCCGAGTTTAGCACACGAATCGGCCGACTCCACTACCACATCCCACTGCTTGGCATAAAGTGCCACCCTCGAAAGGAATCCGTACGCGGCAACGCGCGTCATACGGCTGAAATTGGCGGCATCCCATGCGACAGGAAGGTCGGGAATGCAGGCTTTGATCTCATCTATAACCCACTGCCATGATTCAGCTTCGGTCATTCGGGGAGCATTGTTCTCCTCGGGACCCGGATAATGGTCGCGCAGCACTACCCCGCCGTAGACACGGATCAGGTAGAAGTACTGCATGGCCCTCATATAGCGGACTTCGGCGATGCGCATCTTGAGGAAATCCTCTTTGTAGAGATTGCCGTAGGTCTTGGCGTCGCGAAGGAATTCGTTGAAACGGCGGATACGGGTATAGGAGTCTCCCCAAGTCGACAGAATTGAAGCGTCGTCGGAGTTAAAGGGCTCGTAGTTGTACATCTTACGGTTGTAGCGGCGGCTCTGCGTCCAGTCGGCATCCTTCATGAGATCAGTCATACAGTCGGTGAACTGAGTCTCATTCATCTTGAGCGTAGACTTTTCGCGGACAGCTCCGTAGAGTCCGATAACATATTGATCGAGAATAGGTTCGCTTCCGGACCAGATTGCACCGTCGGTAAGACTGTCAGTTGCAGGGATATTGATCACATCATCGCAGGCTGCAAGGCAAAGTACCAGGCCTGCAAGAGGGAGAAGTCGGTTGAATACTTTTTTCATCTCTTTGTCCTCCTTTTAGAATGTCATGTTAACACCGACACTGTAAGTGTGCTGCTGGGGATAGTATCCGTTGTTCACACCCGGATTCTCGGGGTCGAGATACTTGTAGTGAGAGAGAGTCCAGAGGTTGGTTCCGGCAAGGTAGACCATCAGCTTGGAGACCTTGATCTTGCTTGTTATGCTCTGGGGCACGGTGTAGCTGAGCTGGAGGTTCTTGAGGCGGAGGTATGATCCGTCGACAAGCCACCAGTCAGAGAGAACGTCGTTGTTGGCGTTGCGGCTGTTGTGCATACGCGGATAGCGAGCCTTGGAGTTGTCCACGACATACGAAGGGTCGTAAGCGGCCATGATGTCGGGATCAAGCCATGAATTCTCGACTACGTGCTTGAAGGCGTTGCCGCCTGCACCGTACCAGGGACGGGTGAACATGGTTCCGTCGGAGTGGCCGTTGGAATAGATACCCATGATCGGGAAGTTGCACATCGTGACTCCATAGAAGAGAGCGCTAAGCGCGAATCCCTTGTAGGAAAGGTCGACATTGAACGAGAAGTTCATCTCGGGAATCTGCGAATAACCGAGCCAGACCCAGTCGCGGCCGTTACGGTCGATGCGGCCGTCGCCGTTCTGGTCTACATAGCGCAGGGCTCCGAGCTCTACTATTCCTGCAGGGGCGGAAGGTGCGTTGTCGACCTGCTCCTGAGTATTGAAGAACGGACTGCCATTCTCGTCTCGCTCGGTCTGAAGTCCGTACCACTGGCCGAGCGGACGGCCGATCTCAATGTTGTTGCGGGAATATGCATCGGGGATGAAACGCGACAGGACCTTGTTTCGCGACCAGGCCATCGTACCACGGAGCGTGTAGTTGAAGCCTGAAGGCAGGAAGTTGGTGTGAGTAGCGGTAAGCTCGAATCCGCGGTCGTCCATGGTACCGGAGTTGACCCATGAGGGATTGGCTCCGCCGAGCGAAGGCGAATAATTGTTGTTTCCGCTGGACTCGAGAATCCTGTCGGTGTACTTGTAGAACACGTCAAACTCGATATTGAGCCTGTTCCTGAGGACGGAAAGGTCGAATCCTGTGTTGTATGCAGTAGTGTGGGACCATGTCAGATCTCTGTAGACATACGGATTGGCAGTATAGAAGCCGTAGACCGGTGTGGCTCCTCCGCCCAGATACCAGGTAACGGAGCCGCTGCTCATGAACTGCGACTGGAAGAGGTTTGCCCTGGTGTCGCAGGAGCCAAGGGCGCCCACGGATGCCCTGAGTTTGAGGTTGTCGATCCAGCCGATCTGGCTCATGAAGTCTTCCTTGGAGATATTCCATCCCAGAGATACCGAAGGGAAAGTACCCCAACGGTTCTCGGGAGCGAACTTGTAAGAAGCCTCGCGACGTACTGAAGCCTCAATCAGATACTTGCCGTCGTAGTTGTACGACAGGCGTCCGACGAAGCCGCACTCACCCGACCAGCCGTACCAGCCATAGACGTCGGGGTCGACCGCGGAACGCTTGGTACCGAGGCTGATATCCACGGGGAAGGTAGTGGCATAGCCGCGCTTGTATCCGCTCATGCCTTCGCTGTAGCGCTTGGTGCGCTCAAAGAGGAAGAGGGCGGAGATGGTGTGCTTTCCGAAAGTGCGGTCGTAGTTGATCTGCGGACGGAGGTTGACGGCATCGCCCCAGTCGATCTGCTTCATGAAGGAGTGCTCGCTGATGCCCTCGGAGATACCTTTTTCTATTTTGAAGGTAGTAACGTTGAAACCGTAAACCTCGTAGTTCTGCATGAACTGACGGTAAGTAGCGAGCGTAAGGTTCACGCCGGCGAACATGGAGAGTTTAAGACCACTGAGGAAGGTGTCCTTCCCGAAGGCATACTCGATGTTGGCACGACCGGCGAAATCCCATGAATCCCAGGTCTGGGAGCCGGAGTCTTCGAGCGAAGAGTCAGGCTGGAAGATGGCGTCGCCGTTCTTGAAGCCGAGAGGATAGACCTTGCCGGTCTCAGGATCGGTGTAGGTATTCTTGATCAGAGGGAGCATGTAGTTGGCTCTCTGGATAGGATCGAAGTAGGCCTGCACACCCATATCGTAGCCAGGCATGTACCTGTCGGAGTGGCGAAGCGACATGTTCATGTTGAAGGTCAGCTCATCCGTGATCTTCGCGTTGAAGCTGCCACGCATGTTGATACGGTTATATCCGGTGTTGCGTACTGTTCCTACCTGGTCCATATAGCCGATACTTCCGAAGTAGGTTACCCTGTCGGTACCGCCGTTGACTGAAAGGTTATGCTGCTGAATGGTTCCGAACTTGTTGTAGATAAGCGAACGCCAGTCTGTGTCGGCATAGATGCCGGCGTCTTTCATCGACTGGATGACTTCGGGAGTCCATTTGTCGGCCTTGCCGTCCATGCGCAGACCGAGGTTGTACCAGTAGACATACTCGTCGGCATTGAGGAGTTCGGGCTCGTTGAAGTTCTGCGAGAGGGTATAGGATCCGTCGTAGTTTACCGTAGCCTTCCCTGCCTTGGAGCCCTGCTTGGTCGTGATGATGATGACGCCGTTGCCGCCGCGCACACCGTAGACCGAAGCAGCTGCCGCATCCTTCAGCACGGAGATGCTCTCGATATCCGAAGGATTGAGGTTGACCATCTGCCCGGACTCCATACCGTCGATAATGTAAAGAGGACGGTTGTCGGAGCCGTAGGTGCTGAAACCGCGGACGATGATGTCGGCATGGTCGGCGCCCGGGGTACCCATGGTCTGGACTGCCGTGATACCGGGAAGTTTACCGGCGAGCATGCTCGAGACGTTTGTCTGGGGGGCCTTCTGGAGGTCCTTGGCCGTGACGCTCACGACCGAAGAAGTCATGTACTCCTTCTTCTGGACGCCGTAACCAACGACCACGACCTCATCGAGGAACATAGAGTCTTCCGTGAGGACAATGCGGAGGTCTTTGCCCGAGAACTTGACTGTCTGGTTGGCGAAGCCGATACAGCTCACTTCGAGCTGGGCTCCCACGGGCACATGGATGATAAACTCACCGTCAGGACCCGTAATGGCGCCGTTGCTTGTCGAACCAACCTCGAGAACTGCGGCTCCGGGAACGGCAAGACCGCTCTCGTCCACCACTACGCCCTTGGCCGGAACGGCTTTCTGAGCCGACGCAAAAGGCATTCCCACAAGCGAAGCCAATGCAACGATGCAGGTGATAAAGAATTTTCGAGAATTTAACATAGGTTGCTTCAGTGTTTGCAGGCACTAAGTTACAAATTATTCTGTTCGGTTAGAGCAAAAATCCTTTTTTTTGTATATTTGGGAATCCAAAATTATTGTTGAATATGAAGAAAACAATCATTTTCATCGCGGCGCTCCTCGCCGGAGCGTCCCTGTCCGCGCAGCAGATGCCGCCGCTCCCTATCGATCAGGCAGTGCGCATCGGCCAGCTCGACAACGGCCTTACATATTATATAAGGCACAACGAAGAGCCCAAGGGCCAGGCGAACTTCTACATCGCCCAGAAGGTAGGTTCCATCCTCGAGGAGGAGGACCAGAGGGGTCTTGCCCACTTCCTTGAGCACATGTGCTTCAACGGAACCACCAATTTCCCCGGCAACAACATCATCAAGTACTGCGAGTCCATCGGAGTCAAGTTCGGTGCCGACATCAATGCCTACACCTCTATCGACGAGACTGTCTACAACATCGATAACGTTCCCGTCGCCACATTCCCGACCGCAGTGGATTCCTGCCTTCTCATCCTTCATGACTGGGCCGGCTCCCTTCTTCTCGAGGACGACGACATCGACCACGAAAGAGGTGTCATCCACGAAGAGTGGCGCTCCCGTCAGAATGCGCAGATGCGTATGCTGGAGACCATCCTTCCCGAGATTTATCCCGGCAACAAGTACGGCATCCGCATGCCTATCGGCCTCATGTCCGTAGTCGACAACTTCGAGTACGACGCTCTTCGCCGCTACTACAAGAAGTGGTACAGGCCTGACCAGCAGGGCATTATCGTGGTCGGAGACCTTGATGTCGACGCCGTTGAGGCAAAGATCAAGGACATCTTCAGCACCCTTCCCGCAGCAGCTCCCGACGCAGCAGAGCGTTACTACCTTCCTATCGAAGACAACAAGGAGCCCATCATCAGCCTCGCTACCGACAAGGAGCAGCCTTATGCCCTTGCCTATATCTTCAAGAAGCACGCTGCCGTGAAGCCCGAAGAGAAAGTCGACCTCAACTACTTCGTCTATGACTATGCTCTTTCAGCTGCCCAGATCATGGTCAGCCAGCGTCTCAACGAGATGACCCAGAAGGCCGATCCCGACTTCGTCAACGCTTCTATCGGCAACGAAGAGTTCTTCCTCGCCAAGACCGAAGAGGCTTTCGCCGGCACCGTCATGGTCGACGAGACCCAGCTTCTGCGCGGCCTCACCTCCGTCTACCGTGAGATGCTCCGCGTCGTACGCAACGGCTTCACCGCTTCCGAGTACGACCGTGCCCGCCAGGATATCCTCACTCACATCGAATCTGCATACAACCAGAGGGAGAAGAAGGCAAGCGCAAGCTACTGCCGCGAGTATGTCCGCCACTTCATCGACGGCGATCCTATCATGGGTATCGAAAACGAGTATGCAATCGCCCAGCAGCTGGCTCCCAACATCCCCGTAGAGCTCGTCAACCAGGTAGTCGCCTCGCTCGTCGAGCCTGACAATCTCGTTGTAGTCTGCATGCTCCCCGAGAAGGAAGGCCTTGTCTATCCTTCCAAGGAAGAGATAAAGGCCGCCCTCGAGGCAGTCGAAGCTGAGGAGATCGCTCCCTATGAGGACCAGGTTTCGGATCAGCCGCTTATCAGCAAGGAGCCCAAGCCCGGCAAGGTCAAAAAGACCGAGGCCGCTCCTTTCGGCTACACCAAACTCACTCTCAAGAACGGCGCTACCGTCTACTTCCGTGAGACCTCCTTCAACGCCGACCAGGTTCTCTTCAGGGCCAGCAGCTTTGGCGGCAAGTCTCTCTATGGCGATGCCGACCTTATCAACCTTGCTGCACTTGGCGAACTGATCGACATCGCAGGCATCGGCAACTTCTCCAACACAGAGCTCACCAAGGCCCTCTCCGGTAAGAAGGTCAATCTCGGCGCTTCCGTATCAGAGTACAACGAAGTTCTCAGGGGTTCAACCACTCCCAAGGATTTCGAAACTCTCCTCCAGCTGGACTACCTCTATTTCACTGCACTTCGCAGCGACGAGGAGGCATTCAAGTCCTGGAAGACCAAGACCGCCGCAGTTCTCGCCAACCAGGAGGCTCAGCCTATGTCCGCACTTCAGGACAGCCTCAAGTACATGTACGTAAGGCCTGAGCGTGGCTACAGCCTCAAGTCTGCCGATATCGACAAAGTCGACTATGCACGTACGATGAAGATCGCTTCCGAGCGTTTCTCCAACGCAGCAGACTTCACCTTCGTGATAACCGGCGCAATCAGCCTCGAGACCGCGAAGCCGCTCATCGAGAAGTACATCGGTTCCCTGCCTGCCAAGAAGAGGGTCAAGGAGACTTATAAGCTTTCCGGAGCCGAATTCCACAAAGGAATGAAGAATATCTGCTTCGACCGTCAGATGGGTACCCCTATGGCAGTGAGCTTCAATATCAATAACGGAGCCCTTGAGTTCAACCTTAAGAACGACCTCGCATTCGATATCGCATGCCAGACCCTTTCGATGGTTCTTCTCGAAGAAATCCGTGAGAAGGAAGGTGCCACTTACTCCATCGGTGCATACGGCCAGACAAACGCCATCCCCGCATCTGAGGCCGTAGTCCAGATTGTCTACCAGACCAACCCCGAGAAGGTCGAGTACACAGAGAAGCGCGTAGCTGAGATCATCTCCGAGTTCCTCCAGACAGGTCCTTCCGCAGAGAATCTCGCCAAGGCCAAGGAGTATCTCGCCAAGGAGTACAAGGCCAACCAGACTGAAAACTCCTTCTTCTCCTCACTTCTCGTCCAGTATCTCACTACCGGTGTAGACCTCGACACCGATTACCTCGCAATTCTCGATTCTCTTACCGCCGACGATGTCAAGGCTACCCTCAAGGCAGTCCTCGACCAGAACAACGGTACCAAGATCGTGATGGTCGGAAAAGAGTAACAGCTCTATAAAATAAAGAAGGCGGCCCCGAAAGAGGCCGCCTTTTTTATTGCATAAACGAAGACTACAGCAGCTCGAACGAGGCTTCTGCGGTCGCACGGCTGTCGCCGCCGATGTAGACGCGGAACTCGCCGGGCTCGGCGACGTACTCCATCTGCTGGTTCCAGAACGAGAGAGCGTCGACGCCGATCTCGAAACTGACCTCACGCGACTCGCCAGGCTGGAGGAGGACTTTCTCGAAGCCCTTGAGCTCACGCACGGGGCGCGAAGACGAGGCCTTGACGTCGCGGATATACATCTGCACGACTTCCTTGCCTGCCACCGATCCGGTGTTGGTAACCTTCACCGAAGCCACAATCTTGCCGTCGGGCTTCATCGACGCTGAGGACAGGGTCACGGGACCGTATTCAAAGGTAGTGTACGAAAGACCGTAGCCGAAAGGATAGACAGGGTCGTTGTCCACGTCGAGGTAGTTGGAGCGGAACTTCATGAACCACTTGCCCTCGTCGAGAGGTCTGCCGGTATTCTTGTGGGCATAGTAGATGGGAATCTGGCCTACGTTCTTGGGGAAGGTCATAGGGAGCTTGCCCGAAGGGTTGACATCGCCGAAGAGCACATCCGCGATCGAATATGCGGCCTCGGTGCCTCCGAACCATACGTTGAGGATGGCGGGGACGTTCTTGCTTTCCCACTCGATAGTGAGCGGACGGCCGTCGAACAGAACGAGCACGACGGGCTTGCCGGTCTTAAGAAGAGCCTTCAGCAGTTCTTTCTGCACGTCGGGGATATCGAGCGACGTACGCGAAGAAGACTCGCCCGACATCTCGGAAGCCTCGCCAAGCGCGGCGACGATCACATCGGAGCGGCGTGCGACTGCGAGAGCCTCGTCGAGCAGCTGCCTGTCGGTGCGGCTGTCGCGGCCGAGCTCGCGGCCGAACATGGTCGAGTTCATCTCGAGAGCATAGTCAGAGCAGAGGTTGCTGCCCTTTGCATAAAGCACGCGCACATCGGGCCCGGCGACCTCCTTGATGCCGTCGAGAAGAGTGGCGCACCTGCTGTGCTGAGCCGCGACGCTCCATGTACCGGGCATATTCTCGGCAGTCTTGGCGAGCGGGCCTATAACGGCTACGGTACCCTTGCGGTCCAGGGGAAGGACGTCGCCTTCGTTGCGAAGGAGCACGTACGACTCTCCGGAGATACGGCGCGCAATGGCGCGGTTCTCTGCGCTGTAGACGACCGAAGCGGCCTCCTGCTCGCGGCAGAACTTATAGGGATCGTCGAACAGACCGAGCTTGTACTTGGCCTCAAGGATGCGGCGGCAAGCCCTGTCGATCGTCTTCATCGTTACTTCCCCGTTCTTGAGCCCGACTATTGCCTGGGTAGGCAAAGCCTCAGCCACCATGTCCATATCCATGCCTGCATTGAGGGCGCGCACGCCAACTTCGTGGTAGTCGCCGACTCCGTGAAGGATACACTCGGAGATGCCGGTATAGTCCGACACCACGAAACCGTCCCAGCCCCACTGGTCGCGGAGCACGTCGGTAAGCAGCCACTTGTTGACCGAAGCGGGCACGTCGTCGACCACGTTGAACGAAGCCATAAAGCTTCCGGCGCCGGCGTCGGCCGCGGCCTTGTAGCCGGTCATGTATTCGTTGAACATCCTCTGGCGGGACATGTCGACCGTGTTGTAGTCGCGGCCGGCCTCAGCGCCGCCGTAGAGGGCGAAGTGCTTGACGCAGGCCATGATCTGGTCTTTGGAGACGAACTGCTCGCCCGGGCGGCCCTGGTAGCCGTAGACCATGGCCTCGGCGATGCGCGCATTGAGGTAGGGGTCTTCCCCGCTGCCTTCGCTCACACGGCCCCACCTGGGGTCACGGCCAAGGTCGACCATCGGGCTGAAGGTCCACGCGATACCGTCGGCCGAAGCCTCTACTGCAGCTATATGGGCGGACTGCTCGACTGCTTCCATATCGAAGCTGGCCGCAAGGCCGAGCGGAATCGGGAACACTGTCTCATAGCCATGAATCACGTCCATGCCGAAAATCAGCGGGATGCCGAGCCTCGACTTCTCTACCGCGATCTGCTGGTAGCGACGGATCTCGGCCGCGCCCTTCACGTTGAAAAGGCCGCCGACTTCGCCGTTTGCGATACGGTCTTCCACACCTACGCTCACGCCCTCACCGGTCACGATGGTTCCGGCGACGGGCAGATTGAGCTGTCCGGCTTTCTCCTCGAGGGTCATTTTCTCCATCAGGCCGTCGATGAAGGCGTCCATCTTGGCATCGCGGTAAGACTGCCGATCCGAGCATCCGAGTGCAAGGGCGGCAAGAAGCATAAGACTTAAAGCTTTCTTCATATATCTATTCATCAATTGTAAATTCGAGTTTCTCAAGACCGGACTGGACGTCGGGATCCTTCATGAAGCTGTCCCAAAGCAGCCCCGTACGGTAGTTTTCCATCATCACGACGATGGGCCCCTGGTCGATCGCGATATAAGACGAGGCGAACCAGTTTTCTCTGATAGAGAATGCATCCTTGAAGCCGTATTCTCCCCAGAGCCTGTCGCCAAGTGTGTAGTAGAAGTATTTCATTGCGGCCATGGACTCCTCAGGGCTGTAAGGGAACGAAGCAAGTGCCGCAGTCGGCGCGACAGTACCGGTATCGTGCGAAGGCGACGATGCTGTGTATCCGTCGTAGTAGTCAGAAGCGGTGAGGCCCCAGCATTCGGCACTGTAGCCGTTGTTGGGCTTGCTCACACAATACTCGTAGTTGGTACGGACATGCTTGCAGTTCTGCTCCCAATAATCGGCATAAGCATCGCTGAGGCCGCGGGGATCGAGTCCAAGGAAGGAGTAATGAACGAAAAAGAGGGGGCTACGGAAGCCATAGCCGTTGGCACCGTGCCAGCCCTCGTCGTAGACCTCTTTAGCAATAGGATAGGTAGGCGAAGATGCGGCAAGGATATACACTATCTGTGCCTCGTTCCACGAGGTGATACGCATATTCATCCTCCAGTCGTAATCTGGAGACCAGTGCCAGTACAAGACCTGCTGTCCGCCCTGCTGGAACCATGTCCATTCGACAGACTCCCAGAGCGCCGTTATCTTGGTGCGGATTTCGGTCTCAAGCGCATCTGCCCCACTGAAATACTGCCGCAGGGTGAGCAGGCCTTCCACCATGAATGCCGTCTCCACAAGATCGGCTCCGTTGTCGTATGTGCTGAATGCGATCGCCTTGCCGGTCGAGCCGTTGAGCCAGTGCGGCCATGCGCCATGGAACCTTTCGGCCGAACCGAGGAAATCCACGATCTTGAGCACACGCTGCGCTCCTTCGGATCGTGAAATCCAACCGCGCTCGATTCCGACCGGAATGGTCATCAGGCCGAATCCGCTGCCGCCGGAAGTCACCGTATCGCCCGAACCAAGACGCTCGCGCGCAAGTCCGCTTACCGGATGGGAATAGTCCCAGAAATAGCCGAATGCAGCCTTCTGGACCTTCTCGAAAAGCTCATCGTCGCTGATTCGCGGGAACTTATCTGTCTGGTCGTAAGCGGTATTGAACGAGAAAGAGAAGCCCTCAACAAGGTTGACGCCGAAAGACTCCCCTGACGTGATTCCGAAGCGATACTTTGTCGAAGGATTGAGAGGTGATACCGGAGTCAACAGAAGGAGCGCTGAATTGTCCTTATCGATCTGCGCCGACAATTCTCCGCCAGAAAAAGCGAGCGTGGCGACAGACAGGCGGTCGATGGTTATATCGCGGGAGAATTCCAGTGCGATAGTCGGAGTGATTGAGACTCCCATCGCAGTGGAATTCTCCAAAACCGGCTTGCCGTCTATCGACACGCTCATAACTATTGCACGGGGAGACTCAGCCTGTGGCTTTTCTCCTCCGCAAGCAATGGCCGCGAATAATGCGGCAAATAAGGGTATAAGTCTTTTCATTGGGGACGCCGGGGAGATCCCTCTCCCCGACGCCAAAAATCAAATAATTAGGAAAGCGCAATTTTAAGCTCTTCCTTGCGGAGTTCCTGGATCTCCTGCTCGCTGAGAGCCTTGTCGAAGATACGGATCTCGTCGATGGAGCCGGCGAAGAATGTCTGCCAGTCTGCTGCCCCCTGATAGCTCTCGATCCAAGAAGACCAGCCACCAAGATAGAGGGCGTTTGCATCTGCGGGGATGCACTTGCCGAAAGGCATCTTGTCGCCATACTCAGCTTCCTTGACCTTCACGCCGTCAACATAAAGGACCCAAGCGCCGGTAGCGGCCTCATAGGTGAAAGCGATCTGGGACCAGGTAGCATACTTTGCGAATGCGGGATCCCAGGTGTCGAGCCAAAGATTGGTCTCTTTCTCATCTGCGGTCTTGAACATGATTCGGCCGTTGATCTGCTGGGTCTTGACACCGGTGTCAGCACCACTCTCATCCTTGACGGTGTTCTTGTTGTCGAACATCATCACGAAAGAAGGCCAGTCCTGGGTAGGGAAAAGCTTGCCGTTGGCAGAAAGGAGTCCTCCCTTCTGGAATTCCTCGATGTTCTTGATCCACATGGTGATAGTCACATTCTCGAGTTTGGAGATGGCGTTGTCCTTTGCGAGGTTGAACTTGAGATAGGACTCACTGTTGTTGCCGGCGGTGTTGGTGTAGCCCTTGCCGATCTCACCGGTGCCGAAGTCAGCGGCGCCAGCCTTGGAAGCGAAGGTGATGCCCTCAGCCTTGACGGCGTTGTCGGCCGACTCGAGAGGGAAATGAGCTACGAGATTCTCTGCGCAGGTCTCAACCTTGGGGGTGTTGTCCTTCTGCTCTTCTTGTCCGTTTGGTTTGGTGCAGGCTGCGAGAGCCAGTGCTGCGATTGCAGCGAAAACAAAAAACTTTTTCATTGATAGTAAATAATATAAAGTTGGTTAATAAGTGTATCCTGGAGTAGCGGGAAGATTGGGATTAAGCTCCCTCTGAGGTCCGGGGATCGGGAAGAGTTCGTTCTTGCCGGATTTGAATCCGAGAGGGCCGAGAACTTCTTCAGCCTTGCCCCAGCGGACGAGGTCGAAGAAGCGGTTCTCTTCGAGGGCAAGTTCGGCGCGGCGCTCATCGTAGATATTGTCGAGCGTTGCAGGGACAGGGGCAAGCCCCGCCCTGTTTCGGACTTCCGTGAGAGCCATAAGAGCGGTGTAACCTGAGGTCGGAGAGATTGAAGCTCCCTGAGCCATCGCCTCGGCAAACATAAGGAGTACGTCGGCATAGCGGATAAGCCTCATGTTGTGGTCGAGGGCATAGGCGTTATAGGAACGCGTATTGGTGTTGCAGGGCACATAGACCTTGCCGTTATAGTAAGGATTTGTGCAACTCTCGGAAACGAGATCGCCTTCGGGAGTGGTCTCTCCCCTGACAAGAAGGGTCACGCTCTTGCGGACCACGTCTCCGCGGGCATCGAAGAAATCGATGAGAGCCTGGCTGGGCACTTTG
The DNA here is from genome assembly GCA_946546175.1 of uncultured Bacteroidales bacterium. GTDB lineage: Bacteria > Bacteroidota > Bacteroidia > Bacteroidales > UBA932 > Cryptobacteroides. The sequence goes on along the minus strand of CAMNNY010000152.1, from coordinate 1,830 downwards.
TAGCCCCAACCCTGGAAAGGCTCCTTGTTGCCGCGCGGGCCCTGCATGAAACCATAGTAGCATAGCGGCATCACATTTCCGTTGGTCTGACCGAGGTCCGAGCTGCCAACCTCCATCAGCGATTCTGCCCCATACTCGTTCTCTACGTTGAACGCATCCTTGAAACGGTTCATAAGCGAATACCTGCCACTGGCTATAATAAGGTCCGTAAGGCGTGCGGCCTCATCCCAGTCTTTGCGATACAGGGCGACTTTCGCCTTCAGGGCCATGGCAGTGTACTTGTTGTACCTTCCCTTGTAGTCGGTGAAAGATTCGGGCACTACCGCGATGGCATCGTCAAGGTCTTTGTAGATAAACTCGTAGACCTTTTCTGCAGGAGAAGCCGACATGGATGAAAGCTCGGACGAGCTCATAGTCCTGTCGATGATCGGCACGGTGCCGAAGAGGCGGACGAGATTGAAATAGGCGTAAGCCCTTATGATCTTGGCTTCTCCCCTGCACTGCTCGACTTGAAGGAGTCCAAGCTCGGAGGTAATAGCCTCCTTGAAGAGGTCCATAGACTCAATCGCATAGTTGGCGGCAGACGAGATGTCGTAGAAGAAGTTCCACATAGCCTCGATATTGTTGTTGGAGGGGCCATAGGTGAAAGTGTCGAACTCTCCTACGGTAGGACCGTCGGCCTCGGTGGAGCCTTTGTCGGCATCGTCGGAAGCGATTTCCATCACACCTACGTAGCACTGGGCCCGTCCCTCAGAAAGACGCATGCTGGCGTATGCGGCACTCACGGGGAGGAATATGTTGTCGGTCTTGGAGTAGTCCAGACCGGACGAAGGCATAGTGGCCTCCTGACGGATATTCAGAAAGCCCGAGCAGGACACGGTCAGAGCGGCAGCGGCCGCGACGAGAATAATTCTTATTGCCTTCATAGTCCTAGAAATTTGCGTTGATACCAATAGTGTAGATAGACTGCATCGGGTACACCGACGAACCGTCGATGGCGTTTGCAATCGGAGAACCGCCGATTTCGGTCGTAAAACCGTTGTAGCGGAAAAGAGACAGAGGTCTCTGGGCGCTCACGTAGAACCTTACGCTTCCGGCTCCAAAGACATTGCGGAGGGTGTAGCCCACCTGCACATTCTGGATGCGGAGCATCGAACCGTCTTCGATAAAGAAGCTGTTGCTCTGAGACATAAGCGAAGAGGTAAGGATCCTCGGCGAAGGATAGGTGTCGGACTTGCGGTCCTTGCGCCAGGCATTCTGGTAGAAGTCGAGATCGTAGTTGCCCTCGGGGAACACCTGCTTGTTGAGGCGCTTGGCGTTGAAGATCTTATTGCCGATGTTGGCATTGAGGACAGCCGAGAAGTCCCAGTTCTTCCAGTTGAGGCCGAGGTTGAGTCCCATCATAAGCCAAGGAAGAGGAGATCCCAGGTAGACACGGTCGGCAGGGGTAATTTTGCCGTCGGGAGTACCGTCTTCATTTCCGGCGAAATCGTGGTAGATGAAGTAACCCGCTCCGGTGTCGGACTGAGCTACGTCTGCCATCTGGGCATCGTATTCGTTCTGGAAGATACCGTCTACCTGATAGCCCCAGAATGCGCCGATCGGATAACCGACCTGGGTCATGGTAGCGTATGCTCCGTTGGTAAGAGCTCCGGGGATGTTGTCCCGGCCTTCGAGCGCGAGCACCTCGTTGTGGTTGACAGTAGCGTTGAATCCGACATTGTACTCGAGGTCTTCACCAATCTTGTCAGCCCATCTGACAGACAGTTCGACACCGGCATTGAGCACCTTGCCGTTGTTGGCAAGAAGGGTTGCGACGCCGCCGCCGGT
>CAMNNY010000151.1 GCA_946546175.1 uncultured Bacteroidales bacterium | reverse complement strand
CTTCTCCGAGAAGAGCCGCCTCTGCAAGATAAGCCTCACCCACGAAGCCATCTCGGTGCTCAAGAACTACCGCTGGCCGGGCAACGTCCGCCAGCTCAAGAACTTCACCGAAGCGCTCACCGTGATGGAGTCCCGCCCCGTGACCCCGGCTTCCGACCGGGTCGAGATCGACGCCCCCGCCCTGATGGCCCACATGCCGCGGGAGGCGGAGCAGGTGCTTCCGGCGCTCGCGGGCGAGTCGCAGCAGGCCGGCCGGATGAGCGAGGACGAAGTGCGTGCGATCGTCAAAGCGATACTCGACCTTAAGCAAGAGGTCGACCGCCTGAAGAAGATGGTCGAAGGCGGTGCGTCTGCGGGCGTCCAACCAGCGGCGGTCGCGGCGCCTGTCGAGGAGCAGGAAGCGGAGTGGCAGGAAAGCCAGCCTTCTGAGCCTGTCGTCAAGTCTATCAGGCAGAGTAACGATGAGCTCTACGCAAGCACGCTCGCCAAGTACGACGGCAAAGTCAAACCCGCAGCGGCCGAACTCGGCGTGTCCGAGCGAACCATCTACCGCTGGCTCTCTCTCCGTAAGACCAAATGAGACTTCGTAACGCCATAATTGCCATCGCCGCGGTGCTGTGCATCGCTTCGTGCGGCATATACTCCTTCTCCGGCACATCCATCAAGCCGGATGTCAAGTCCATTACTATCAACTACATGGAGTATAAGGCGATGAAGGTCAACCCCTCGCTCTCCAACGACCTTACCGAGGCGATCCGCAATCAGTTCCGCCGGATGACCGGCCTGGAGCAGCTCGACATGGACGGCGATCTGGAGATCTCGGGCCAGATCACGGGCTACGATGTCCGTGCGTCGGCGGTGACCGCAGGCGATGTGGCCGCCCAGAACCGCCTTACCGTCACGGTCAAGATCGATTTCACCAACAGGAAATATCCCGAAGAAGATTTCACAGGCAAAACCTTTTCAGCTTACGCCGACTACGATTCCACCAACTCGCTCGACGCCGTGGAGTCATCACTTTGTGCTGAGATAGTCGACAAGCTGGTTGAGGATATCTTCAACGCCACCGTAGCCCAATGGTAAACAGCAGTCTCATAGACCTTAAGAAACTCAACCTCGAGGAACTGACCGGGGTTGTGAGCCTCTACCCGTGGTTTGCCCTGGCGAGGATAGAACTCTGCCGGAGGATGGTACGCCTCGGAGACGAAGGCTGGCCGCCCGAAAAGTTCGCAGAGCAGGCCCTCTACCTTGGGTCGCGCAAGCTGGTCTTCGATCTGCTCGAAAAGCGCGACGAGGCTGCTGCCGATCCGGCCGAATCTGCTGCCCCCCGCCGCCCGGAGAGGCAGGTGTTCGTGGTAGGCGGCGATTATTTTTCGGCCGCCCAATACGAAGGTGTGAGGCTCGGGCAGGACGACATTTTCTCGACTTTTGCGGGCCCTGTGTCCGAAGAGTCCGCCTCTGCAGAGCCCGCCGAGGAGTTTACCGATTTCTGTACGGAGTCGCTTGCCAAAGTTTATCTCGCCCAAGGCTACAAAGACAAGGCGAAAGAGATTTATTCCAAACTTAGTTTGCGATATCCGGAAAAAAGTGTTTACTTTGCAGCCCTTATCGAAAAAATAGATTAAAAGAAAGTATATGAACGCATTATTCACAATCCTGGTAGTGCTCATCATCATCGCCGCTATCCTCCTGGTTCTGGTGGTTCTTCTCCAGAACGGTAAGGGCGAGGGCCTCGCCAGCAACTTCACCGCCGGCAACCAGACATTTGGCGTACGCCAGACGGCCGACCTCCTCGAGAAAATCACCTGGGGTCTTGTAGCATTCATCGCAGTTCTCTCAATCGTGGCTTCCTTTGCCACCAAGTCGCAGAACTCCAACGTGGACATCACGGACCAGATCGAAAACGTAGCTTCCGAGCCCGCTTTCCCCTCGACTCCCATCCAGGCTACCCCGGAAGAGGAATAATCCAATCACGACCGCTGACATTTTGTCAGTGGAACGCAATTTGACCTTATACCGATTGCCCGCAAGGGCAGTCGGTTTTTTAATTATTATGCGCTATGGAGAACAAATACGAATTTCTGAGTAAATACGCCATCGATCTTAACGATCGCGCCGCACAGGGTAAGCTTGACCCCGTGATCGGCAGGGATGACGAGATAAGAAGGGTCCTCCAGATTCTGTCGCGAAGGACCAAGAACAATCCGATCCTGGTAGGTGAGCCGGGTGTCGGCAAGACCGCTATTTCCGAAGGCATAGCCCAAAAGATAGTCGCCGGCCAGGTGCCCGAGAACCTCAAGGACCGAAGGATTTATTCGCTGGACATGGGTGCGCTTATCGCAGGCGCCAAGTACCAGGGTGAGTTCGAAGAGAGGCTCAAGGGCGTGGTCAAGGAAGTGGTCGACAGCGAAGGCAAGGTCATACTGTTTATCGATGAGATCCACACGCTGGTGGGTGCAGGCCGCTCGAGCGGCGCGATGGATGCGTCCAACATCCTCAAGCCGGCGCTCGCCCGCGGCGAACTTCGCACCATCGGCAGCACTACCCTCGACGAGTACCAGAAGTACTTTGAGCAGGACAAGGCCCTGGAGCGCCGTTTCCAGAAGGTGATGGTCGATGAACCTTCCCCCGCCGAGTCCATCTCTATCCTCAGGGGCCTTAAGGAGCGCTATGAGAACCACCACCACGTGCGTATCGAGGATGATGCGCTTATCGCGGCAGTGAACCTCAGCCACCGCTATATCACCAGCCGTTTCCTCCCGGACAAGGCTATCGACCTTATCGACGAGGCGGCGGCAAAGCTACGTCTGGAGATGAATTCAGTGCCGGAGCCTATCGCAGAGCTCGACAGCGCCATCCGCCAGCTCGAGATCGAGAAGGAGGCGGTCAAGCGCGAGGGCGTTTCGCTCAAGAGCCAGAAGATAGACAAGGACCTCGCCGACAAGCAGGCCGAGAGGGCTGAGCTCGGGAAGCGCTGGAACGAGGAGAAAGGCATTCTCAGTGAGATACAGTCTGCCCGTCAGCAGCTCGAGGACCTTCGCCATCAGGCTGAAGTCGCGGAGCGCGAAGGCAATTATGGCAAGGTTGCGGAGCTGCGTTACGGCAAGATGGCCGAGGCCCAGAAGAAGATAGATTCTCTCCTTGAGAAGCAGGCTGCAATCAAAGACCCGATCATGACAGAGGCCGTGACCCCCGAAGATATCGCAGAGATCGTGGCCCGCTGGACGGGGATCCCCGTGAGCAAGATGCTGCAGAGTGAGAAGGAGAAGCTTCTTAACATGGAGGCTGCCCTCCACAAGAGGGTGGTCGGCCAGGACGAAGCCATCAAAGCCGTCTCGGATGCGGTACGCCGGTCCCGTGCAGGACTCTCCAACGAACACCGCCCGCTTGGATCATTCCTCTTCCTCGGCACTACGGGCGTGGGTAAGACGGAGCTGGCGAAGGCGCTCTCAGAGTTCCTGTTCAACGACGAGTCGATGATGACCAGGATCGATATGAGCGAGTACCAGGAGGCCCATACGGTCAGCCGTCTGGTCGGCGCGCCTCCGGGATACGTCGGATACGACGAGGGCGGTCAGCTGACCGAAGCGGTACGACGCAAACCCTACTCGGTCGTGCTGCTCGACGAGATTGAGAAGGCCCATCCCGACGTGTTCAACGTCCTGCTGCAGGTGCTTGACGACGGCCGTCTTACCGACAACAAAGGCCGCACCGTCGACTTCAAGAACACGGTCATTATCATGACCTCCAACCTGCGCGAAGATGAGCTGCGGTTGAGGATGCGTCCTGAGTTCTTGAACCGTATCGACGAGACCATCGTCTTCCATCCGCTTACCCCCGAAGATATCCGCCAGATAGTCGGCATCCAGATGAGGCTGCTGCAGGGCAAGCTCGAGGAGGAGAACGTGACGCTGACCTACACCAAGGCCTTTGAAGACGAGATGGTGCGCAGCGGCTACGATCCCGACTTCGGTGCACGTCCCGTCAAGCGTCTGATTCAGCGTGAACTCGTCAACCAGCTCGCCGTGGAGATCCTCGAAGGGCGCATCCGCAAAGACGCCGCGATCGAAGTCGACTTCGCAGACGGCAAGACGGTGATTCGCAACAAATAATCACCCGCTGCGGCCCTCTTGCTGCGGCCCTTTCTGCCGCCCGGTGTGTGATCTGGCCTTTTTCACACACCGGCGGCGTTAGCCGGCGAAGGCGAGCGTGGCGACGCTGATGCGAACCTCGGGGCCGAATACGGTGCGAAGAGCCGCATGGCACGTCGC